>DAOLNV010000021.1:55380-66259 GCA_035416745.1 Candidatus Hydrogenedentota bacterium
CGGGGCTGATTGGAGGAGGGTGCGATACCCAGGGCTGCGCCACGCGTTCCGCGTGGCTTGCCCTGGGCTACGGCCTCCCGCCCCTTGCGGGGCTCCGGACATGACCTTGCGGGCCCTTGGAGCACGGGCCTCCTTGGCGGCATTCTTGTGGTGCAGGCGTCCGTGCCTGCGCGCTAACGATGGCAAAAGGGACTACCGCGCCGGCTTGAAAAAGGGTTTGAAACGGGTGCAGGAACTCGCGGGAATCAAAGCCTTGCCGCATAGTATCGTAACCTTCTGTGGCTGGACCGAGCTTTCTTTGAGGAATGCTGCCTCAAGAGAGATAATCTGAAGCCCTCAGGGAGGGTGCAGTTGCCGAAAGCGCGGCGTTTGTGCCGAAGATAAAGCATGAGTCATGTATATCACATGCTGCCGTTGGTTCCCCATTGCATGGTGGACAGAGTGTGCCTTTTCGGCATCGCTTGCGGCACATGGTTCGAGCGAAAAGGGGTCTATGAAGATGAAAGACGCGGAAGGTCCGTATAAACCGGTGTGGGAATCGCTGGACCGGCATTCGGCGCCGGAATGGTTTGACGATGCCAAACTGGGGATGTTCGTCGATTGGGGCCTGTATTCGGTGGCGGGGTGGGCGGCCCGCAAACCCCAGGGCGCCATGTACCCCGACTGGTATCTGTTCAACATGTACCGAGAGGAGGCGCGCGACTACCACCAGAAAACGTGGGGTGAATCGTTTGAGCGCGATGATTTCATTTCTCTGTTTACCGCGAGGAAGTACAACGCGGAAGCGCTGGCGGAGCTCGCTCTCGGCGCCGGTATGAAATACATCGTGCCGTTCTGCAAACACCACGACGGGTTCTGTCTTTGGGATTGCAGTTATACCGAGCGTGATGCAGTGGACATGGGACCGAAGCGCGATCTGATCCGGCCCATGGTTGAAGCGTGCCGCGCACGCGGGCTCAAGTTCGGTTTCTATTTCTCGGTGGACGAATGGGAATATCCGACCATTGACGAGCAGGGCGCCAAGCACGTGCGGCTATGGGGCCAAGGGCCGGTGCGGGTCATGCCTTACGATAAAAAGGAGATGCGGGGCAAGATCGGCGGCAAACGGCCGGTCCGCGATTTTGTGGCCGAGTACATTGTGCCGCAAGCTAGGGAATTCATCGTGAAGTATGATCCTGACATTCTGTGGTTTGATGGTGAATGGGATTTGCCGCCTGAAGCCCGGGGCACATGGGATATCACGGCGTTCTTCTACAACAATGCCGAGGGCCGCAAGGCCGTGGCCGTCAATGACCGTTTCGGGGCAGGCACGCGTGCCAGACACGGGGATTTTTTCACGAGCGAGTTCCACGATGGCAACCTGTCGCTCACGCACAAATGGGAAGAGTGCCGGCCCATCGGCCAGTCCTACGGATACAATCGCGAGGACGAGGACGATAACGTCCTTTCGTCCGCGCAGCTTATTCAGCTGTTTGTGGACACGGTCTCGCAAGGGGGAAACCTGCTGCTGATAGTGAACCTCACAGGTCCCGGCGCTTTGGCGGAGATGGAGGTGACGCGTCTAAATGCGTTGGGCGCGTGGCTCAAAGTGAATGGAGAGGCCATCTATGCCACGCGGCGGCATCGTGTGACGAGAGAGGGCGACACCCGATACACGCAGAGCAAAGACGGCAAATACGTCTATGCTATCTTGCCGGCATGGCCTGAAGAGCCGGTCGTTCTGAATTCCGTCCGGGCGGTGCCCGGCTCAGAGATCAGGATCTTGGGATTGCCGCACGAGACATTGTGGACTCAGGACGACGACGCGCTGACCGTAACGATTCCTGGCGTCCCTGCCGGGAAGATGCCCTGCGAGTGCGCGTATGCATTGCGGATAGAGGCGGGGTCGTAGTCCCGTATCAGCGGGTGAATCCCGTTGGCGGCCCTCCATTCCAAATCTACGGAGGTGCAGGGGCACGAAACCGATCCATCATTCAAGCTCGGGCGAATGAAACATTCGATCTGTCCCCCCGAGAATCCATCCGGCGCTAATCATCGCAATTCGTGGTTGTCCGTGCCGATAACTCGTGCTCCACACGTTTCAATCGCTGACAAACCGTGCGGAGTTCTGTGGGTATGCGAAACGCGCGGGGGCGCCGTTGTGGCGGGCGGAAGCCCAATCGAGCAGCGCATCCTTCTCGTGCCAGACGGCAAACCGGGCCGTGATGCGGATGGCAGCCATTTCGGAAGGGGTGAGTTTACCCAAGGTGGTCCCGACGGCCCGAGTGATTTCGAGGAGGCGGGCGGGATTGCCGACCAGAGGCTCCCTTCGACATAAATCCGTGAGATAGTCCGTCGCGGGACAAGGCTGTTCCGGTTCAGCGGCATCGGGACCCGGCTGGCAGGAGCCGGAGGGCTTGAGTACGTCTTCCGGCCGCAAATAACGCAACCAAGCGACGTATCGAAACCGCGCCAGCGCATAAAGGCCGGCTTCGACGTGTTCCTCGTGGAGCCGCTCGTAGGCTTCCTGTCCAGTGCGCCAAGCGGCGCTTGAGGAATCGTAGGCCTCGGTCATCCATCCCTTCTTGATGAGGCGCCGGCCCGGTTCGGGTTTACGGAGCTCGCGATACCCGGCATCAAGGGCGATGAGCAGGGGCTGGCTCTTGGCCGTGCCCTTTTCAACAAGGGTCTCGAAGAGCCGGTCGATGGGATCGATGCCGCGGTTGTCGACGAGGCCCCCGTCTTTTATGGTGTAGGTGTGCTCGAATCCGCTCTGGAATCGCGCCTTCGCCATGCGTTCGCGCGTTTGCGGCTCGAGATTCTCAAGAATCCAACCCGGGTCGTCCTGCATTCTCATGAGCCCCGCGCGCAGGAACCCAGGATATGCTGAACTGTTGTAGCAGGCCTCACCAAGGGCGTACACCATGGGATCGGAATGGAAACTCTCAAAACTCTGGACGCCAACGCCCCAGGGAAGCTCCGGATACTTGTCGAGTGCGTAGCGGTAGGGCATACGCGTTTGAACGAAGGGCGCCCCGGGGTCGTCAACAAGCGTGGCCCCGATAAGAAGTACGGGGGCAGGTGGAAGGTCCCGAAACGCAAGTCCGCCGCCGGTCTTGTAGGGGTTGCCTTCGAAGAACAGCCCCGCCACTCCGCCGGCGGCGGTCGGGCGAGTATTCATATCGAACGCCATATCGCGCAGAAAACGATCGGGCCGGATGAACAGGCGCTTGAGCGAGTAGGCGGTGACGCCGACGTTGAAGCAGTCGGGCCACCCATTGTAAGCAAGTTGTCGCGGACAGTGCGGACTCTGCCGCAGCGCAAAGGCGGCGGCGGGGATGGCCCCCGTCGAAACGCCGGAGACGTAGTCCACCTCATCCAGCAGGTTTATCTCCTTCCGGCCGTCCGGGGCGTCGACGACAATGGGTCCGAGCCGTTCAATTTCCTTCAGGCAAACTGCGCAAAACACCGTGCCCCGCGTGCCGCCCCCGGAGAATGCCAGGCCCACGATATGGCCGCCTTCGAACGTACCGGGAGCAGGGGTGTCAACGTACAGGTGGTAAGGAGTCGGATACCGTTGACGTTCCTCGCCGGCGAGTGCCGCCCATTGATCGACGGCGCTCGTAACAGCGGGGTCTTCGCGGGGCGGCAGCGGCTTGTTGTTGGGACGGTCAAAACGGACCGCTGGCGCATAGAAATCGGCCAAGCGGATGACGGCGCACCCCCCGGTCATCTCTAAGCACAACAACGCACCGGCCGCGAGACAGCAAAACGCAACTCGTGGGTATCTCCAGCGCATGCGGGCATGCTATCAGCCCTCCGTCTCCGCCTTCAATCCGCATCCTTGCTCTCGCAGTTGAGCGCAGAGTGTGGGGGAGTCGTTGACATAGCTTCCTTGCCGACGACGCAGGGCCAATAACCTCAGCCAAGCTTCGATTACCTTTCTCAGTGAGTCAGAGGACCGACAAGTCATGGGAGATCTCGCTCGATTTGAGACGGAGTCACACCGTGCACGGCTGCCGCGGCAATGTTCATGCGTGATAGAAGCAGCTCCCCCAATGCCCAATCCGGATTTGAGTCATGAATCCTATACGGCCTCGCTGTCCGATTCGATAACGTTGTTGCGGAGTTAAGGGTGGCAACCAAACGTTCTGCCTCTTGGCTATGGGATGTTGGGCCACGTCTTTCTCCAGCCAATCCGGTCGAGCGCCCACTGATATTCCTTCATAACGACAGACCCGTGAGCAGGAGGGACGTCGTTCTCGGGCTGGCACAGGTTTGGCGTGTCAAGAATGCCCCGCATGTGCAGCATCATCTTGAGATTCCGCAACCAGTTATCCGAACTGTAGAAAACCAGGTAGGGAAGAATCCGGCCGTAGTAAATGGCTGCGGCTTTCTCCTCATCACCTTGGAGGTAAGCTGCCACGGCCGCGGCATGCAACTCAACGGCTTCGGTGCCGGTCATGAACGCGGTAACGCCGAGTCTCAGCAGGTGGATCATGTGGCGTCCGCCCGCGCCGCCGATGACCTGCATGGTTCCTTCGAAACGCCCCATAAGCTCGGCTGTCTTGGTCAGGAAGTCATCGGATTCCGCCTTTATTGAGTGGACCCGTCCGGTCTCTTGCGCGATTCGCATCACGACGCCGGCGGTCAAAACGTGGGTGGTTTGCTGGACGTCCTGGATAATGATTGGGAGGGCCGCGCTGGCGGCAATTTCCTTGAATAGGGCCAGTGCGCCTGCCTGGTCAATTTCCTCCTCATAGGGGAGTGAAGCCATGATAAGATCTGCTCCTCGTTGCTCCGCTTCACGCGCGTATCTCAGCATGTCGGAGCGGGTCTTGCCTGTGATGCCCGCGAAGAAGGGAATGCGTCCGTTCACTTGCTCGACCACCACATCAAGCAGTCGCGAACGGTCCGTGTCACTGATCTTTCTGAACTCTGAGGCGTAGGCGAAGTGGCCGACCGCGACGGCCCCGCATTGGATGCAATACTCAACCTGCCGGCGCTGACTCACCAGGTCGAGCTCGTAATCCGCATTCACGGGCGTGGCCATGATCGGCATCAGGCCCCGGAAGTGGCCCACCTTGCTCTTCGAGTCCGTTGTGAATCTCCGTTGACCTTGCGCGTCGGCTCCCATGCCTGTTTTCCTTTCCTTCATGTTGCCTCACCGTTTGCCTGGCTGATGATTGTATAGGAACAGGCCGTCCATGTGCTCACGCGTTCCCGGGCGGTGCGTCCCCACGCCGTGCCATAGTGCCCCGCGAATGTCTTGACGCGGTCCACGGGCTGCCCCCGCTAACAGAGTGCAGAGTCGTCTCATGGTATCGCGCTACTATCGTAAGTCCTTGCCCGGCAACAAGAATGGGTACTCGGGTAGCACACGGCATTAGACGGTCTCGATGGCCGGGCAATAGCTTCTGCTGGAATCATTCCGGCTTGGCCCTGATGAAGGCGCTCCTTGACCGCCTCGACGGCAGCCTCTCCGGCTGAAACTTTCACGACAGGTACGGCACAAGCTGACAACTGGCCAAGGAATCCGCACACTACTTTGATCGGCTGTGGTACCATGGGATGGCGCAAACAGTGTGCATGAGAGGGATGTTTGGTGCGTCCGGAGTTTGTCGCGTGGTTGAAGGGGTGGCAATCCCGCGATCGGGGGTAGAGGGAGGGACATAAGCAATGACGAGGAGGACTGTTGCCCGTTTGCTCCTGGCGTTGACCGGGACTTGTTTCTGCGTTGAGCATGCCGTAGCGCTCGATCCCGCAGAACTGGCCGCGCACGTACAAGAGAAAGCTGGAACGAAAACCGGCGTGTGTGTGGTCATCGGCTGTGACGATTCGGACATTGCCTTCGCAATCGGCCAGTCAGGCAACTTCATTGTGCACCTGCTCGACTCGGAGACTTCAAACGTCATATCGGCGCGCGAAACAGCCGAAGCGAAGCGGCTGTTTGTCCCGAAGTTCGCCGTCGAGCAATGTGCTTTCGAGCGCCTGCCGCACGCTGACAATGTAGTTGACCTGCTCGTAGCGGTTAACCCCTCGGAAAGAATCCTTTCCCGACTGACCTTGGCGGAGATCCTGCGTGTCCTCAGACCCAGGGGCACAGCCATTGTAGGTTTTTCTGGTGGAGAGGCGTCATCGCGCAGCGAGTTGAAGCGTTGGACAGCGGCGGGTGACCCACATGTCGCGAAGGTGGAGAAAGACAGGCTGGGTGTCTGGGCGAAAATCTCAAAACCGCCCCTCGCCGGCGTGGACAACTGGAGTCATTGGGAGCACAGCCCGGACAACAATCCCGTGTCCGCCGACACGGTGATCAAAGCGCCTTACATGACCCAGTGGATGGGTGAGCCGTACTACATCACAATGCCGGCTATTACCACGGCAGCGGGCGGGCGCACGTTTCTGGCCATGGGGCACATCGCCCACCACGAACGAGAAGAGCCTTGGCTGAATACGTTGATGGCACGGAACGGATACAACGGCCTGGAACTGTGGCGGCGTCGTTTGCCTGACGGTTATCTCGTACACCGTTCGGCCTTTGTCGCCACCGATGACGTGTTTTACATGATTGATCTGGATGGGAACGGCTGCCTGTTGCTGGACCCCGAGACAGGCAAGGAACTGCGCGAGGTCCGTGTACCCGAGCTTTCTGGTGAATGGAAGTGGATGGCACTCAAAGACGGCACGCTTTTTGTACTCGCCGGGGGTGAAGCGGACCCGGCAGAAACCACGATCGTGCGGAGCCAACGGAGCCACTGGAGTTGGGGCGAGTTGAGCCAGGGGTACTACGCCCCACGGGTCCCATGGGGTTTTGGGACGACCATCGCCGCGTATGACCTCTCTAAAGACCGCTTGCTTTGGCTGCACACAGAAGACTGCCCCATTGATTCTCGTGCCATGGTACTTGGTGACGACGGAGTCTTCTTCTACGCGCCGGATGCCCGCCTGGGACGCCTTGACGCGAAAACCGGCGAACCCCTGTGGCTGAATGACGATGCGAAAATACGCGCGCTCATCGAAGAACAGGGCGTCGGACTCTCTTCGACACCCGGTTTCCGCACGACCGTTTTCAGCCTCTATACGCCTCAGAGCTTGATCTACGCCGCGCAGACTCGGATGAACGTGGTGGCGGTATCTCCGGAAGATGGCGCATTTTTGTGGTACCAGCGTAAGACGTCCAGCAATCCCAACTCGCTGTATGTGCCCAGCGTGTTGGCGTCGCCGGCGCCGAGCGGGGCAGGCCGCCTCCTTGTGGGGATCGGCCCCGACGGGAGTACGGTCGTCATCGACCCGTTGTCGGGTGACATTCTGGAGGACCTCGGCTTCGCCAAACGGTCCTGCGCGCGTCTCACGGCCACTCCCGACTCGTTCTTTTGCCGGGGCATGCCCGAGGGATTGACCCGGTACGATCGCATCGACGGCAACGTGTCTTTCAATGGGGCGTTGCGACCTGCCTGCAACGACGGAGTCATCGCCGCCAACGGACTGCTCTACATCGGGCCCTGGACCTGTGACTGCAACCTGACGTTGATGGGAACGGTGGCCATGTGTTTCGCGAAGGATTACGACTCGGCCGCGGAAGGGCGCTTCGAGCCCGGCCCGGGCGACATGGCGAGCCCCGCAAGCTTGGATGTGTCTCCCGACGACTGGCCGGCCTATCGCGGGGGCAACTCGCACAGCGGAAGCAGCCGCGCGAGTGTATCTGACGAACTGTGCACGATCTGGACGTATCGGCCCGAACACCCCTGCAACCCCACCGCCCCCACATCGGCCGGCGCCTACATCTTTCTCGCCGGCAGCGACGGAAAGGTGCGTGCGCTCGACTCACAGACAGGCGCATTGGCATGGAGCCACCAGACTGGGGCGCCGATCATGCAACCGCCGGCCATCTGGAATGGCCGGGCATACGTTGGCTCGGGGGACGGGTATATCTACGCTCTTGAAGCAACCACTGGACGGCTTCTGTGGCGCTTTCGCGCGGCTCCCGCCGAACGCCGCATCATGGTGCATGGGGCGCTTTGTTCAACGTGGCCTGTGAACAGCGGCGTGCTCGTCGAAGATGGGGTCGCCTATGCCGCCGCCGGCATTGTCGATTATGACGGCACGTATGTGTATGCCCTCGACGCTGTAACCGGCGCGCTGAAATGGGCGAACGTCACATCCGGACATCTCGATCCAGAGCTGCGCAAGGGCGTGTCCGCGCAGGGCGGACTGGCGATCGCGGGGGGCCGGTTGTGGATGGCCGGAGGCAACGTCGTGTCGCCGGCCTCCTACGACCTCGTGACGGGCGAATACTTGGGACCGGGACCCGGAAACGGTTCTCCGCGAGCGAACCGCGGCGAGGAAATCGGCGTGTTTCAGGATGAATACCTCGTGTTCGGGGGACGCCTCCGGTATTCCGCCCGCGAGAACGTGGTGAATCCGGGGATGTTCAACATCTCCCGGCTCGAGTCCGAACGGGCTGCGAAAGAACCACAGACGCTATGCGCGGGCCGGATTCCCCCCGTCTGGAACCAGGAACACGTCCTCGCGGTTGACGGCCCCTTCACTCCACTGCGATGTTCTCGCGTGGCGGATACGGCCAAATGGGCGCGCGAGGGTAGCTCCTCCGTTGCGCCTTCGTCGGTTGTCATCGAGGGGATTCCTCCCAAGTCGGACGTTGTGGCCCTGGCTTTGGCGGACGGCGCGGCATTAGCCGCGTACAGAATCGTTCAGCCGGGTGTATTGGCCCCGGTTTGGCGTGTTTGCCGCATCGATCTCGCACGAGCGGCCGTCACGTGGCAGCAGAATCTTCCCACTGGCGCGCTCGCGGGCGGCCTGCTGATTGACCGGGAAAACCGTGCGGTGGCGGTGCTTCAGGACGGCAGTGTCGTTTGCTACGGCGGCGATGAAACCCTGCGCGCCCACATAGACGCGTTGACCGCTACCGCGGACCAAGACCCGGCAAGAAAGGAGCAAGCCGTACGTGCGTTGATCGAGCTTCTGGGAAGCATGCAGGGTTCCGACGGTCGTGGGTTGGTGATGGCGGCATTGACCAAAGTCGGCGTGGATGTATGCCGTCAGGCGCGCGAGTCCGGCTGTATCACGCGGTGGCGCCTGATGGGCCCCGTGCCGTGGGATGAGCGTGACAATCCCGTTGACAAAGTGTTCGTCGAGGAGCCGAACGTAAATATCGCCAAGCCTGTCAACCTTGGTAAGAAGACGTTGACATGGCGCGAGTACGTTACGGAACTGGCGAACGGAGAAGTCGACCTCGACCGCATCTACGGCAGCCGTGAGTACCAGGCAATCTACGCCTATGCCGAAGTCGACCTTTCCCAGTATGCCGGCCAGGAGCTGCTCCTGAAGATCGGCAGCAACGACGGCTACAAGTGCTGGTTTAACGGAGTAGAAGTTGGACGCTTCGACGGTGGGCGTTCCTACCGTCCTGACCAGGATTCGCTGAAAGTGCGTGCCAGACCGGGTGTCAACAAGGTCCTCGTGAAGGTAACTCAATTGGGCGGAAGTTGGGGCCTCGGGGTGCGGATCACCGATGGGAATGGCGCCCCGATCAATCTTGCGGAGACTGTGCGGTAAATGCTCGCGCGCAGCCGGGTAACTGACTATCGATTTTGCCTGCAACGGCGGACCGGAGTCGGCGACAAAGGTCGTCGCAATATATGAACAGCATATCCAAATCGTTTTGGGTGTTGGGCTTGGCCGGGATCATCGCGATTCCTGTCTGGGCCTGCAACGAGGGCAGTGTGCGGGACGCGGCATTGCAGTGCAACCGGGACATTCACCGCCTCTGTGTCATCGCAAACGCCGATGATGAGTTGGCCGCGCAAATCCATGCACGTCTTAAGACGTGGTTGGACGGTTTCGAGAATAGGCTGAACATGCGACTCGAACGCATAAATGCGGATGATCCCTCGCTGCTTTGGCCGTCTCTCGGGGTCCCCGCCGCGCCGCCCAGCATGCCGGTCGTCGTGCTCGTGGGCCTCTCGCCGGCTACGCGTTACCCGTTTGTGATCGATCACTGGGAGCCCGAACCCAGCAACGAGGACCTTGCCATATTGGAAAGGTCCCCGGCCCGCGAAGCCATCCAGCACAACGCCATGAACTCGTGGGCGCTGCTTCTCTATTCGGCGGCAGCCGGGTCGGATGGCCGGGACCTCCGGGGCAAGCTGGATGCGGTTGTCGAGAAATGGAACAAAAGGCAGCTCTTGGAACTCAAATGTGTCAACGTGGACCGTACTGACCCACGGGAACGGCTGCTTTGCGCGTTCACGGGAATTACATCCGCCGGGCCGGATTGGGTCGGCGTGGTGTTCGGCCGGGGAAAGCTCATGGCGCCGCCGCTTCTCGGTGCGCAGATTGGCGAAACCAATCTTACGAAGCTTGTTGAAGGCCTCGCCGTGCCGTGTACGTGTTTGCAGGATCCGGCGACGTTGGGTCTGGACATTCCTATGCCGTGGGACAGTTCGCTTGATGCCGCAGCAATCTCGATTGGTCCCGTCTCGGGCTTTGCCGAGACCCCGATCGAGGAACGGGTGCAGGCACTCCAGAACGATGTCAAGGATGAGGTTTCTTCCATGGTGTTTCTGGCGCTCATCCCGTTACTGGCGCTTGCCACTGCGGCTGTGGGCGCCACGATCGTTTTCATAGTGCGGCGTGGAGCGTCCCGAATCGATTCGGCGGAGAGGTGATGCGGAACCGGATGACGAGTGTACCTCGTTGCACGCTGGTCACGTCGCCGCAGTCCTGCAGATTGACACGATCCCCACACGTCTTCAGTTTGTCCGGAAGGACGGCAAACGTGAACTATGAATCCCGGCCGCATAATGAGTTTCTTCAGGTTTTGACTTCTTCTTGCAGATGGTGGCAGTCTCAGATTGTAATAAGTCTCGGGATTGGCCTG
>DAOLNV010000022.1:0-19679 GCA_035416745.1 Candidatus Hydrogenedentota bacterium
GAAAAAGTCGAACTGTACAATCTGAGCCAGGACATCGGGGAACAAAACGACCTTTCCAAGGTTATGCCGGAAAAAACTCAGGAACTTCTAGACCTGCTTCACCTATGGCAGCGGGATATCGGCGCGAAAATGCCCACACCCAACCCCCAATTTCGCGGTTAGTTTTGGGGACACAATACTCAATTCTTAGCCGACCATAAATGCATAAAGCACCTCTGGCAGGAAGCCTGCGCAAAAGTCCCAATTGAGTATTGTGTCCCTAAAACTGCACTCTGCGCGTCAAATCGCTTCAACCGGACATCATGGCGTGGCCGCCGCCATGTCAATGAACATCGCCCAGGTCCTGCAGATCGGATACTCACCCGGATACCGGACAAACTCGACGTGCCCGTCCATGAACAAGGTATTTCCCCCGCCGGGAATGTGGTTGTACGTATCGACGTCGGTTCCGATCTGGTCGTACATGACGACAATTTCAGACTGCGCCTGCGCGCTTCCAGCCGGGTTGTTGATGTCCGTGATCAGGAACCGCTCGATCCCTTCCCGCAGACGGTATACGGTTTCCCCGCTGCTTGACGTCACGTCGTTTTCGTAGTCCTCCGGGCTCCACGTACCGTCCTGCCCAAGGACGTTGAGCACGTCTGTGCCAAACCCGATGTTGAGGGCGGCCATGTCGTCAGAATTCTGGTCGTAGCCATCATTGAGATAGTGCTCGGGCGTAATGGCCCAGCCAAAGTACATGTAGGATGCATAATCGATCTTGCACGGGTTGACGCCGGCGCTGGGGTCGCCCCCGATGTTCCAGCGTCCTTCCGCGACGCCGCTCTCGGCATCCGAGGGACAGGAGAGCACATTCACATCCGTCAGATACTCCGGATACACCGCAGGACCGTCAAACACGAAGTGGACCCATTCGTTGGGGCCGACCGGAGGAAGGGCGTTCTTTTTAAGGCACATCCCCAGCGTATCGTCGTCCCCCGTATCGTCCTTGAACTTCTTCAGAGGAGGCCATTTCTCGCCCTTGGCCTCATTGGCGTACATCTTGAACACGAGCCCCATCTGCTTGAGGTTGTTCGCGCAACTCGCCCGCCGCGCAGCCTCGCGCGCACGAGCCAAGGCCGGAAGCAGAATCGCTGCAAGAATCCCAATAATAGCGATGACAACCAGCAATTCAATTAGTGTGAAGCCATACCTATACTTTCGCATTACACATAGCTCCTTTCCGTCCGGCGGTGGAGCGCAGGTCTCTCCCTCGCGCGCGGACATCACGTTTGCGGGTTCTTCAGGCTCTTGAGCAGCCCCCGCGACCACGGCGCCAGTGTAAGATAAGGTAGGCGTCTTGTCAATTGCGCGAGAACCCGGCCAAGGATTATGCCGGCCGGTTGACGTTCAGTACCCGGTTCTGGCCAAATGAGGACGGCAGGTAGTGCAACAATGGCGGCGACGCGTGTTTCCACCAGCGAGAACGCCTTCGAACTCGCCGTCGTGGGAATGCATGGTCTCAATAAACGGGGAATGGAAATGAGCTTCATGATGAACCGCCGCGGATTTCTCCAGTCCGCTGCCGCCTCCGCCGCATTGGCGGCCCTCGGAGCGGACGCAGGGGACGTCGTTAACCAGAAGGTCAAGCGGGTAGGCCTTATAGGCTCGGGATGGTACGGCAAAAGCGACGTCTGCAGACTGATCCAGGTCGCCCCGGTCGAGGTGGTATCCATTTGCGACGTGGACGATAACATGCTCAAGGCCGCTGCCGAATTGATCAGCCAGCGCCAGAAATCGGGCAAGGTTCCCCGCACCTACCGCGACTACCGCGAAATGCTCGCCGGGAAAGACCTCGACATCGTACTCATTGCCACCCCGGACCATTGGCATGCCCTCACCATGATCGCCGCCGTCGAGGCTGGCGCGCACGTCTACGTTCAGAAGCCCACCTCGGTTGACGTCAGGGAGAGCGAGGCCATGCTGGACGCCGCCCGGCGCCATAACCGCGTCGTACAGGTGGGCATGCAGCGCAGGAGCACGCCGCATCTCATCGAAGCCAAGAAGCGCATCGTGGACGCGGGCCTGCTGGGAAAAGTCTCCTACGCCGATATGTGCTGCTACTACCATATGCGCGCTAACGAGAACCCCGAGCCTGTGCCCGTTCCGGATTTCCTCGACTACGAGATGTGGACCGGACCGGCCCCCCTGCGGTCCTACGACCACCTCCCCCACCGTGGCTGGTGGCGGGCGTTCATGGAATACAGCAATGGAATCGTCGGAGACATGTGTGTCCATATGTTCGATGCAGTCCGCTGGATGCTCGGCCTCGGCTGGCCCAAGAGCATTTCGTCCCACGGCGGCATCTTCGTGCAGAAAGAGTCCAAGGCCACCACCAGCGACACGCAAACCGCCACGTTCGCGTACGACGGCCTGACCGCGGTGTGGCAGCACCGTTCCTGGGGCGCTGCGCCAGACCCCCAATACCCGTGGGCATTCACCCTTTACGGCGACAAGGGCACGCTGAAGGGAAGCATCAACAGCTATGACTTCATCCCCTTGGGCAAGGGCGAACCCGTCCACAAGGAGGCCCTCTTCGAACGCGAAGACTATCCCGAGGACGTCACGGAAGAGGGCATTGAACTTCAGGCAGCCCCCGCCACGCGGCGGCACATGCTCGACTTCCTCGCAGCCATCGAAACAGGAGGCCGGCCTTGCGCAGACATTGAGCAGGGATACATCTCCTCCGCCAGTTGCATCCTGGCAAACCTCGCGATGAAGACCGGCCGGACCCTCGTCTACGACCCTCAGAAACGCGAAGTCACCGGCGACCCCGAAGCCACGGAACTGCTTCTCCGCCCCTATCGCGGCCCCTGGCGCCACCCCGCCGCGTAAGTCCTGTTACCGCCGGCGCCCGCCCAATATCCCTCCGAGCACGCCGCGCAGGATTTGCTGGCCGAACGTGCTTCCCACGGTACGCGCCGCCTGTTTGGCAAACGTTTCGACCATGCCCTGCCGCCGCTTGGTGCCCCAGAGTAAGTCGCCAATCATCCCTCCGCGCCCGGACGGTTTCGCAGTCTGGGTATCCTTCGAGGCTGCCTCCCCTGCCCCTTTCTCCAGTGTCCGGCGGCTGAGAATCTCGTATGCCGACTCGCGGTTCACCGCCGAGTCGTACTTGCTGCCGACGGGACTGCCCGCTCGCACGGCAGCCCGCTCTTCGGGCGTGACCGCCCCCATCCGGCAACTCGGCGGGCAGATGATCGTGCGCTCGACCGGCATCGGCACGCCCTTCTCCTGAAGCGTGGAAACCAGCGCTTCCCCGACACCAAGCTGTGAGATGACTTCGGCGACGTCAAGTTTGGGATTCGCGACAAAGGTCTCGGCAGCGGTTTTCACGGCCTTCTGGTCGCGGGGTGTATACGCCCGCAGCGCGTGCTGAATGCGGTTCCCCAGCTGACCGAGAATCTCGTTCGGCACGTCGTCAGGAAATTGCGAGCAGAAGTACACGCCCACGCCCTTCGACCTGATGATCCGCACGACCTGCTCGACCCGCTGGCGCAAGATCGGGGGCGCGTCGTCAAACAGCAGGTGGGCCTCATCAAAGAAGAACGCCAGCTTGGGCTTGTCAAGGTCGCCCACTTCGGGAAGGTTCTCGAATAGTTCGGACAACAGCCACAGCAAGAGACTCGAATACAATCGCGGCTTCAAGATGAGCTGGTCTGAGGCGAGGATGCTTATCATGCCGCGGCCGTTCAGGCCGGTGCGCAGCAGCTCGTTGAGCTCAAATGCCGGCTCGCCGAAGAGGGCTTCTCCGCCTTCCCGCTCCAGCGTCAGCAATGCTCGTTGAATGGCTGCTACGGACGGCGGGCTCACCAAGCCGTATTCGCTCGAAATCTCCTTGCGGTGTTCCACAACAAACGTGAGCAATGCGCGCAAATCGTCGAGGTCAAGCAACAGAAGGCCCTGGTCGTCCGCCAGTTTGAACGCGATCTCGAGCACCCCCTCCTGGATGTCGTTGAGCTCGAGAATCCGCCCCAACAGACTCGGCCCGATCTCACTGACCGTGGTGCGGACCCGGTGGCCGCCAGCGCCAAACATATCCCAAAACACCACCGGGCTGGGCTCGTTGACGTAGCCTTCGATCCCAATCTGTGCAACCCGTTGCTGGATCTTGTCATTGGCGATACCAGCCATCGCCAGGCCTGCGACATCGCCCTTGACGTCAGCGATGAATACCGGCACGCCCATGCGCGAGAAACCTTCCGCCAACACCATGAGCGAGATGGTCTTCCCGGTACCCGTCGCGCCCGCGATCAGCCCATGACGGTTGCCGTACTTGGCAAGCAGGTTCACGGGCTGCTCGCCCATGCCGATGAGTATCTTGTCCATCCACTGAGTCCTTTCAGGCGGCAGCAACCGCCCCCCGGCTTTCGAATTACCTCGCACATTCGCCAGCAGGTTCATTGCGTTCTGGCAAACGACGCGCCCCTCACGGCGATACCCATAATACCGCCGGCCTCCACCCTGCCGCCACCCACCGGACCTCCTCTGAACATAAATCCGCGTCCCGGCAGGTAACAGAAGGCGTAAGGTGCTATTCGTTCGCTGCTGCTGGACTTCTTCCCTGCCGATGAAGCGGTAGATTGCTGCCCCAAGCACGCCGCCTGCTACAGAAAGAGCCCTGCTTTCCGTTCGTGCATTTCGCACCCCGTGGGTACTTTATGAATTCTTTGAATACCTCCAGACTCGTCATGCGTCAGGTCAGCGCCTCGGGAGACACCTCGCTGTTTCCACTTCTCGACGCACCGCTAGACCTCATCTTCTTTCAGCCGGACAACCCAGGCCCTGCCCCAAACATACCATACCTCTGCCGACTGTGGATAAACTCTTGGCATATCTGCACTAAAGACGGCAGGCGCAAAGGGCAACAGAGCTGCCCGATTCTCTTCTCCCCTGTTGTTCGCTGTTCATCGCAATATTGACCCTGTTGAAGGACGTGATGCATGATAGAGATTCAGGTTGCAGCTGAAGGAGGCCTGCATGGGTGGCGGTGTGTGCCAAGGGCGCATCAGCGTGCGGACCCCTTTGTGCCATGAAACGCGGGAAATCGGTACGTGCGCACGCCGCGTGGCGTGTAAAGAAAGGAACGGAACCATGAGCAAGCGGAATGTCATGATGGTGGGGAATACCCTTGTTGCAGTGGCCAGCGCTGTATTGATTGTTCTCTTCCTGACGGCCGCGGCGGCCCAGGCACAAGGTCCCGGCCGTCCCCCACGCCTGACGCCCGAACAGTCGAAAGCGGCTTGGGCCATCGAGGCGAAACACGTGGCGGGCAAGCTCGAGCTGTCCGAGGAAGCCACGGGTAAGCTCGTAAAAGCGTATTCAGACGCTCAAACTGCCTATGCGGAGTCCATGAACAAGAAACGTGAAGAACTGCAGGCCCAAGGCGGCGACCGTGAAGGGATGAGAGGGGCATTTCGCAAGGCGATGGAGGAGGTACGCACCGCCGAACGCGAGAAGTTTTCCGCGGGCCTCGCAGCTTTTCTCAATGAGGAACAGACGAAGAAGGTGGTGAGCCAGCTCGGCGGGTTCAACGGCTCCCTTGATAACATGGTCAACATCCTCGCGGGATTCAAACTCGAGGATAAACAGGCCAAAGCCCTCGACTTGGTTCTTGCATACACGCTTGAGCAGACGAAACTGTGGACGCAAGCCACGGGCGAACAACAGGATTTTGCCGCATTGCGCGAAAAGATGACGGCCCTCAAAACCAAACTTGACACCGATTTGGGCGAGATCTTGTCTAATGAACAGCTGGCAAAGTGGAAAGAAGCTACGGCCCCTCGCGGCCGGGGCGGATTCGGCGGTGGCGGCCAAGGCGCTCGCCGCGAAGACAGCGGAGCCGGCGCTGGTGGTGAGTCGGCACCCCCCAGCTCAACAAAGTAACGCAGCCGGAAAAACCGGACGAATACCTGCGTAACCCACACATTCAGAAGGTGATATGAATATTCCCCAGATGACCAGAAAGAGATGGATGGTTGGCGGTGGCGCGCTTGCGGTTGTCGTATTGTCGTTTGTCGTTCTCAACGGGGTCCTGGCCCGGACAACGGACACCGGCCCCACGACAACCGAGCGCGCCGTCTTTGAGGTCCAGCAGGGCCCCCTGACCATCAGCGTCAGCGTGTCTGGCACCATCAAGGCGCGCGAGCAGGAAGTCATCAAGTGCGAGGTCGAAGGGCAGACCCAGATCCTCTCGATTGTCGAGGAGGGCAAGAACGTAAAAAAGGGCGACATGCTGATTGAACTCGACGCGAGCAGTCTCACGGACCTGCGGGTAGACCAGGAGATCCGGGTCCAGAACGCCGAAGCCTCGTTCATCAGTGCACGGGAACAGCTCGAAGTGGCCAAGAACCAGGCGGCAAGCGATGTCGATAAGGCCAAGCTCACACTCCAGTTCGCGGAGGAAGACCACAAGAACTTCGTCGACGGCGATTTCCCGAAACAACTGAAGGAGGCCGAGGCGCGCATTACGCTCTCCAAAGGCACGGCGGCGCGCGCGGAAGAAAAGGTCGCGGGCTCTGAAAAACTGGCGAAGGAAGACTTCATCACGCCCATTGAACTCGAAGCAGACCGTCAAGACCTCGTAAAGGCGAAGCTCGACCTCGAACTTGCCGAAGACGAAAAGCGGCTGCTGACCGATTTCACGTATAAACGAACCCTTGCCCAGCTGGAGAGCGATGTCCGCCAGGCGAGCATGGCCCTCGAACGAACGGAACGCAAGGCATCGGCCGACGTGGTCCAGTCCGAAGCAGACCTGAAAGCAAAGGAATCCGAATACCTTCGCCAGAAAGACAAGCTCGAGAAAATCCTGGCGCAAATCACGAAAACGAAGATATACGCCCCCTCGGACGGGCTTGTTGTCTATGCAACGTCGGGCCAGGGCAGTTGGCGGGGCAACACCGAGCCGCTCCAAGAAGGGCAGATGGTGCGTGAGCGCCAGGAACTGATTTACCTGCCGACAGGGTCTTCGTTCATGGCCGAAGTCGATGTGCACGAAGCAAGCCTGACCAAGATTAAGCCCGGTCTGCCCGTCAGGATATCCGCCGAAGCGGTTCCCGATCATGTGTACCAAGGCCGCATCACCTCGGTGGCTCCCTTGCCCGATGCCCAGAGCGCTTGGATGAATCCCGACCTGAAAGTCTACAATACCTCGATCAATATTGAGGGCGATACGACCGGTCTCCGTACCGGCGTGACGTGCCTGGCCGAAATCATCGTGGACCGGTATGAAGACGCCCTTTATCTGCCCGTGCAGGCCGTCGTGCGCGTGGGCGGGAAACCCACTGTATACCTTGCAAAAGGGAACAGTACAGTTCCGCGAGAGGTGGAACTCGGCCTCGATAACAACCGTATGGTGCGCATCCTGAGCGGGGTCCAGAAAGGAGACCCCATTCTCCTCAACCCGCCGCTCGCCGTTGACAAGCATGAAACCGGCGAAGACATACAGGAGGCACTCGCGGCCGAAGCCCAAGGCGCCGTTCCAGCGTCCGATGCCACCTCGCCAGCCGCGCCCGCGCCATCCGCCGAGACCGCCCCTGCAGCGGAGGCGTCCCCTCAGCCTGCGCCCGCGGACAATCAGGCTCAGGCGCCTGGGGAAAGTCCCAGCATGGAGGCAACGCGCGAACGGTTCCGGAACGCGTCCCCCGAGGAACGTGAACAGATGCGCAAGGAAATGGAAGAACGCTTGAAGAACATGTCCCCCGAGGAACGGGAGCAGTTCATGCAGCGCCGGGGCCGGCGGGGGGCTGGACGCCCCTCCGAGGGAGCACCGGAGACCCCGTGACAAGCATGACAGCGCAGTCCGGCTCCAACACTGATGTCATCCGCCTCGACCACGTCTGCAAGACCTACAAGGTCGGCGAACAAGAGGTGCATGCCGTCGCGGACGTGTCTCTTACGTTCTCACAAGGCGCATTTTGCGCCGTGATGGGACCCAGCGGCTCGGGTAAGAGCACCATGCTGAACCTCTTGGGATGTTTGGACCGGCCCACGTCGGGACGTTATGTGATCGCCAATGAGGACATCAGCAAGCTCAATGACGACCGGCTGAGCGAGATCCGCCTCAGACATCTCGGGTTTGTGTTTCAAAGTTTCAACCTCATCCCGCAGCTGACCGTGCTCGAAAACATCGCCCTCCCGCTGTTTTATCTCGGTTGGAGTACCGAGAAGAGCGCCGTTCACGCTGCCGAACTTGCAGAAAGAGTTGGCCTTTCGGAACGGCTCCGGCACCGGCCAACCGAATTGTCAGGCGGGCAACAGCAGCGCGTTGCCATCGCTCGAGCCCTGGCCAACGACCCCAAGATCATCCTGGCGGACGAACCCACGGGGAATCTCGACACCGCCACGGGCGAGCAGATCATGGCGCTCTTGTGCGACCTGAACAGGCAAGGCAAAACCATCATCATGGTGACGCACGAACCGAGTGTCGCGCTCCACGCAAGACAGCGCGTCCACATGCTCGACGGCCGGGTTGAACGCATCGAGGACGACGAGTAATGCAGATCTTCAACGTCGCCAGAAACATCCACCTCGGCATCAAGTCGCTGATGCTTCACAAACTCCGTTCCTTCCTCACCATGCTGGGCATCGTCTTCGGCGTGTCGAGCGTGATCGCGATGCTCTCCATCGGGGAAGGCGCCAGCAAGGAGGCTCTCGCACAGATCCGGAAGCTCGGCAGCACCAACATCCTCATCTCCTCCATAAAACCCGTGGAAGACGAAGCAGAGGCCAACGTCCACAGCCATATGAGCATGTACGGCCTGCTCTACGACGACGAACTGCGCGTCATCGAGACGTTTCCCGCTGTCCAACAGGTCGCCCCCGTAAAGGAAATCCGGAAGGAGGGCCGCTTATACGAACGCGCCCTCGAATTGCGCGTCGTGGGCACCACCCCGGCATGGTTCGACCTCGTGCAACGGTCGCTGATCGCAGGGCGCGGAATTCTGAAACGGGATATTGACGCGCACGCGCACATCGTGGTTCTCACCGAATATGGAGCGCGGCGGCTTCTGGCTACGGAACGCGCCATCGGCGAACAGCTGCGCATCGGGAGCGAGTATTTCGAAGTCGTGGGCATTGTCCGCAGCGAAGCGGAACAAGGCGGCACGATCCAGACGCCCGATCAAGAAGTCGATGCCTATATCCCCCTTAACGTGGCCCGCACAAGCTTCGGCGACATCATCATTCGCCGAACAACAGGGTCGCGGGAGATGTCCCGCGTCGAACTTCACCAGTTGATCGTCCAGATTCGCAATGAAGACGAGGTCGAGGCAACGGCTGCCGGCATCACACGCATGCTCGAGCGGTTCCACAAGAAGCTCGATTACCGCATCAGCGTCCCGCTCGCCCTATTACGCCAGGCGGAAGCCACCAAGCGGAACTTCAACATCGTTCTGGGATCTATCGCGGGGATCAGCCTCCTCGTCGGCGGCATCGGCATCATGAACATCATGCTGGCGTCCGTCACGGAACGCACGCGGGAAATCGGGGTACGCCGCGCCATCGGGGCCAAACGCAAGCAAATCGTGGTCCAGTTCTTGATCGAGACCATGGTGCTCTCGACGCTCGGCGGGTTTGTCGGCATCGGCATCGGCGTCTCGATTCCGTGGCTCGTCACCCGCTTTTCGGGCATGCCCACCGTCGTCACGCCGGAGAGCCTTGTTCTCTCCGTGGGCATCAGCATGGCCGTAGGCATCGTGTTCGGACTCTATCCAGCCGTCCGCGCCGCGAATCTCGACCCGATAGAAGCGTTGCGCCACGAATAAGGTCCCGGCGCCACGAGCATTCCGCCGCTGCGAAGCACTCCGCCGTCATGGGCGGCTGGACGTATCCCATGGCGAGAAGGGCCACCTTGATGCGGTCGATAGCGTCCTGCATCAGACAGACACCCCAGTCAACCGCCGGAAGGGTCGCCGTGTAGATACGCGATGCTCCGGCGACGCTCGCAATGCTCTCCTCGCGCCAATCGCGCCGCGCCAGATAAACCCGCCCACATTCAATTTTTCAGCGCCATACTCTCCGTGGTTCAGCTGCCCGAATACCCTCAAATGAAACCATGCCACAGCGCGGTGGTCTTGTTGCTGAAGCGGGCGAGATCCGGCTATAATTGGCCACATGCGTGACCCATCGAAACAGAACGGATTGTCTCCTCACGCGGCGACATGGCGTACCCTGGTGACGGTTGTCGTAGGGACCGTGTTGTTCGTCCCGCTGTGTGCCATTGAAGTCCCGGCGACGGCGGCGGCATCGGTCCCCCAGGCTGCGCTCGAGACCGATTGTTCCAGCCGGTTAGCCCTGATACAGGCAGGACCGGCAAATCTGTGGCGAGGGGCACAGGCTTCGTTGGGATGCGCTGCCCTGTCTGCCAATGGTTTTGCCTTTGGCCTGCCTTTGGGTGGCGTCGTGCCCACCCATCATGCAATATGCGGACCCCGCACATGCAATTCGCGGATGGTTTACTTGCTGAAACGCCAGCTTCAGGTATGATCCTTCCCTTTCTCGATATCGAGTACATTCGCTGAGGCTTCGTCACCGACCTTCCGGCCGGATGAACCCGTGGAGCCCAGCCTGATCGCGGCAACGCCCATTCCCGAGTCCAGCACCTTGGACGTGGATAGTTTAGGCTTGAGAAAGGGATCCAAGATGAGTACGCAATCGGCCACCTGTAAATGCTGCCACTGCGACAAGATCGTCACATACCATTATGAAAAGGTCAACCATAAGCAACACATGTGGCTGACAGTCTTTACCCTCGGGCTCTGGTCCCCCATGTGGTTCTTCGACATCGTGTCAAAGATCAAGATCTGCGACGAGTGCGGGAAACCCACGAAGGAATAACCAGGTTCGGCGCACTGACAGAACACACCAGTGATTTACGGCCTCGGGGCGAGGCATAGGCGCAAAGACGGCCGCCTCTGCCCGCACCCGAGGCCGGGGTATCGGCCAAGGTCTCGCGCGGTCCTTCCCATTCAACAGCTATTGCCCACAGCTTCCACAGCGTCTCCCTCCGAGGTCCGCTGGGTTTGGTCAGACACCGGTCCACGTGCGAGAATCAGTCACCATTTCGAGGCCCATGGCGTTCTATACTTTAGAAGACACTCTGGCCACAGCGCGAAAGAGAGGGAATGTTGGGCTCCCCGGATGCAGCCTTGCTCGATCGGTGGCATGAGCGGCGAGACGCAAATGCCTTTCGGGAGATCGCACTTCGTCACTCATCAATGGTATTCGGCGCGTGCTTGCGTATCCTCGGGAATCGGGCCGATGCCCAGGATGTGGCACAGGAGGTGTTTCTCCGCCTCGCACGGGGCGATGTCCGCATCAATGTTTCCCTCAGTGGGTGGCTCCACACCTTGGCCACACGCCGTGCTCTCGACAGAATCCGCGACGAACGCAATCAAAGAAACCGCGAATGCCGGTACGCGAGCGCGCAAGCCTCGACTTCCGAAGCATCCTGGGACGATTTGCAGCCTCTGATTGATGAAGCGATAGCGCAGCTTCCGGAAAGACTTCGGGTGCCCCTCGTCGAGCATTTCCTGGAAAACAGGAGCCACGAGGAAATCGCTCAGGAATTAGGCCTGACCCGCTCGGGAATCACACGTCGCATCTCCAAGGGACTCAAAGAATTGCGCCGAAGCCTGCGTCGCAAGGGCATCTCGATAGACGCTGCGGGCTTCGGGTTAATCCTGGAACACATCGTGCTCGAGGAGCCTCCGGCCGAACTTACGCGGTCCATCGGGAAAATGGCCATTTCAGGGATGGGGCAGGCCGGGCAGGCTGCCTCGAGCCCTGCACTGTCCTTAGCCCTGGAAGGAGTGGGAGCCATGTCCAAACTCAAACTTGCGGCATTTGCCGCACTCGCCCTGCTTGCGGTGAGTTCTGGGCTTATATTCCTCGGATATGGGACGGCCGAAGCCCCGATTCCGGCGCCTTTGAACCCAGATGCGATTCGCCCGGCAGACGCGCCGCCCGCTCGCGATGAAGCGTCGACTCCATCGACTCCAGAGACAGACGGCTCCAGCACGGAGCGGCCTCCAAACTCAAACGATGAAGCGATTCGTATGGCTGTGGTGGGTGAAACCGGTTCGGGCGAGGCACGGGCCGTGCCAGTTGACTTCCAGGCCTCTCATCCCATGGGTCCTGTATTGGGTTCCGTGAGCGGAAGGGTCATCGATTCCGATTCGAAGCCCATTAGTGACGCTGCGGTAGAGGCAAGCGGGGAGAATCTCAGTGGCCAAGCGCGCACGAAACGCGACGGCTCGTTTGAGATAGCATTGCGCGCGGAAGACACTTCGGGAACTACGGTGAGCGATGGTGGAGAGACCCTTGTTCTGGTAAGCGCATCGGGCGAGGGCTACGTAACGGCTACACAAACCCGCGTGCCCCTCGGGACAACCGATGTCGAACTGGTCTTGACGAAAGAGGCTTATATCCAGGGATGGGTGGTCGATGCCAGCACTGGCAAGCCAATTCCCGAATTCGAAGCGCGTATCTCACGCCACAAGACGCCCACCGAAGGGCCACAGCCCACGCGCGAGCCATGGACGGCCTTTTCATCCCCTGAGGGCAAATTCGTGCTTCCAACCACACTGGCCGTCACGGAACTGGACGCCCGGGCGCGAGGCTACAGGTGGGCCAAAAAGGAATTGTCACTCGAACAGGGCGAGATTCTCGAGGGTTTGGTAGTGGAACTAGAGCCGGGCGTGGTCATCCGCGGGATTGTCTTGGACAGAGCGACCCGGGAACCTGTCGAAAACGCCTGGGCCGGCATTGCAGTAGGGCAGAACGCGATGTGGCGCCTTCTTCGAGAGGATGAGTACGACGCTAAGACGGGGTCCGACGGGCGATTCGAGATCGCGAGCGCAGCTGGGCAAGATCTGGTAGACATCAAAGTCTGGCGGCACGATTACGCACCCGAATTCGTCATCAACCATGACACCAGGTCCTCCAGTGAGGTCACGGTGCTCCTCTCACAAGGCGGCACGCTTCGGGGTCAGGTGACGCAAAACGGCAAGCCGCTGTCCGGTCTTCGGATTCATGTCCGGCAGGCATTCGGACGCCCTCATGTAACGAATGTAACACCGCCGGAAACACCGTCGTTCTTGACTTGGACTGGTACCGACCCCGAGGGACGCTATGAATTCACCCACCTCGCCTATGGCCGGTACATCCTGCGTATTATCAACACAAGCCCTCACATCCCGTTACGTGAGCGGTACCTCGTCCGGATGTGGGTAGATGTCGAAGAAGGCAAAACCGTTGAATTGCATCATGAACTCACGGCGTACGGCGCTGTATACGGACAGATCGCGGGCTTGGCCGACTATCAAGGAGTCTCGGTGAGCATTTGTGACGCGCGGTACCCCGACGAACCCATGTACATGACGGGCGAGAAACATGATGCCAATGGCCCTGACGAGTACGGTGCGTTCGCCTTCGGACCCGTGGAAACCGGCGAGTACATCGCACGCGTTCACCTGCCGGGCACTCCACCCCGGGTTCTGGAGCAGAAGTGTACGGTATCCAGCGGGGAGCCGGTCGAACTTCTGTTCCAGGCAAAGGAAAGCGCGAACGCCCAAACTTCGGCCTCGGAGCAGGGGGAGGGTCGATGAGAGACAACCGTCTCGCCCGCCTTCTTTTTGCAGAGATTCTGGCTGCGATGTTCTGTGCCACGTGCGCCAAAGACGAATCCCTTCCGCACCCGCGGTTCGAAGTCACCGAGGACGTCGTGTTCGCCAGAACCTACCGAGAGGATGGCGCGAGCGTGGACCGAGTCATGGACGTGCTCCGGCCCGTAGACGATTCTTCACAAGCAAGGCCCGCGCTTCTTTGCATCCACGGCAATCCCGGTGAACAGCCGTATCCCGGAGGGCGACAGCACCATTTCAGGGACTACGCTGAGTACTTTGCAGCCCGTGGGTACGTGTGCTTCGTGGTTGCGTGGGGATTTGACTCGGCGCCGCTCGTCCAAATCAAGGCCGCTGTGCGCCATGTGCGGGCAGATGCAAGCGGCTACGGGGTCGATCCCGAGCGCATCGGCGCCATCGGGCATTCCTACGGCGGGTCCCTGGCTATCGCTCTGGCTGTAACCGGGGAGGACCATGGGCAACCCTCCGATGTGGAGCGGGCGGACCTCGTAAACCACCCCGGCGTATGTTCCCAGATCCGGGCGGCGGCGGCCATTCCGGGCGGCGTGTTCTATCCCGAGGAGTGCGACCTTGATGACGCGCCCATCTTTTACGCCCGCGGCACCCTGGACAAGAACTTCCACGTCCCGGAGGACCGAGTGGCAGAGCTGGAAGCCCGCAACGTTTCCTACGCGTGGTTTCCCGTAGAGGGGGCTGAACACGCTATCGACTCGAGCTTACAGGCTGCGTTCGGACGAACCTTGCCGGAACTCATGAACGAGTTCTTTGCGCTTCACTTGTGCGACGGGCGCGGCGCCACCATGACCATGCTGCACACGCTCCACGACGGCGCGGGCAAGGTGTCGGCGGCTCCGTTCAACCGGCTGGCGCCCGCGAACACGAAAACGACCCTGACAGCGAAACCTGAGCCGGGAAATCGGTTTGTTCGGTGGGAGGGGGACCTGACGGGAACAGATAATCCCACCGAAATCTCCATGGACGCGAGCAAGCGCATCACGGCAGTCTTCGCGCCCGCCTCTACAAGTCCTGTCCGCCAAGAACGTTAGGGAGCGCGCGTGCGGTCCAACCGGGTAGGGCGGCAGGTCTTGATTCGAAACGGTGCATCCACTAGGACTGCTCTTCAGCTCCCTTTCCTTTGTGAAGCGTGTAGAATTGAAGGCATTCCCCGCCCAAACTGGGGTGTAGATGTTTCCCAAATGTGAATGCCGGCGGGTCGTGGGCGGCTCTGGAGACTGGAATGGCGACCGCATGCCTTATGTCATGTTGTATGTTGTGCTCAGCGCTGGAGGAAGCGCATATGGTCCCCGTGCCGCTTCACCTCATGGAACCGGGGAACGATTGCGTCCTCGCACCAAGCGAGGAATCGTCTGGCTTGCGGTTTGCAAGCGCCGCCGGCGAGGTCAGTCTGATCGCGCCGCCCGAGGACGGACAAGACCGCGCCTGCTGGTTGGACATGCTCGAACAGTACCGGCAAGCAAGCCGCCGGGGAGCGGGTCGGAATGATCTGCTGGTGTTCGCTTATCAGGGTGTCCGCGCCTGGGCGCGGCTGGGCGTCCAGGCCAGCAAGACCCTATCTCCTTCCCCTGGCGAAACCCTCGGCGTCGAGGTAAAGGCGCGCTGGCTTGCGGGAAATCCAAATCTCTGCTTCGCCTTCGATGTTCATAACACGGGAGACGATGCCAAGAGCGGCTGGAGCGGCGTGCTTTCGACAAGGGACGTTCCCCGGGACGGGCAGTGGCACACGCTCCGCGTGACGGTGCCTGTACCCGTTTTCGAGCCTGAATGCCAATGGCTGCGTCCAATCATAGGGTTCGATGCCACGCAAGATCCCGCACCCGGTCAAATGGAGATATCCCACATCGCGTTTGAGGTCCCCGATACCGAACGGAACACGGCCTTTGCGCGCCACGTCGCCAAGGCGCGAAAGCCGTTGGACTTCACGCTCTATGAACGTGCGGACCTGATGTGGCTGGCTCACACGTTCTCGTGCCATTTCACGTTCATGTATTGCCGGTCTTTCTACAACCCCGAAACAGGAACATTCACGGTGGAGCAGTTCTTGAATGATGCAGACCGCGAATTCGCCGGCTATGACGCGGTATTGCTCTGGCATGCCTATCCAAGAATCGGTCTCGACGACCGCAACCAGTTTGACTTCTACCGCGACATGCCGGGCGGACTCAAAGGGTTGCGCGACGTAGTAAAGCGCTTTCACTCCCGCGGAGTAAAGGTCTTCCTCAATTACAATCCGTGGGACAAGGCGACGCGCCGCGAAGCGGCAAGCGACGAAGCCGCGCTCGCGGAAATGGTTGCGGCGTTGGAGGCAGACGGCATTTTTCTCGATACGATGTCCGCTTCGTCGCCCGGATTGCGGGCCGAGGTCGACGCCAGACAGCCGGGGGTAGTATTCGTGCCCGAAGCGCATCCAAAGACCGAAGACCTTCCCTTGCTGGCAGGGTCGTGGGCACAGTTTCCGCCCAATCCGTTCTCTCCGGCGCTCCTCCACCACAAATGGCTTGAGCCACGCCACATGGAATTCCAGATCCGCCGCTGGAACACGCTCGTGCCTGGCACCGATCACGCCGAGGAAATCGAGAACGCCTTTTTCAACGGCAGCGGCATGATGATCTGGGAGAACGTTTTCGGCACGCACAACCCGTGGAACGCGCAGGACCGGGCAGCTTGGCGACGCGCCGTTGCGATTCTCCGGGCCTTTTCGCAATGGTTCGTCAGCAGCGACTGGGAGCCCTTCTGCCGGACTGCCACGCCCGGCCTTTTTGCTCACCGGCGGAGATGGGACGGCGTGGACATCTTTACCCTTGTGAATAAGGGTAACCCCTCAGCAAGCACGCCGCTGCTCGACCTTCCGTGGCAGGATGGATTGCGGTGCTATGACCTGTGGTCCGGCCTGCCTTGCGAGATGTCACGACAGGGTGACATCGCCGTTGTGACGGGGCCGTTAGACACGCTTGGCTGCGTCCTTGTTGTTAACGGAGACGACCCGCCGCAGTTGGCTCCGCTCCTCGAGAGGCAGCAACAGGAGGCGCAAAGGGAAAGGCCCGCGGCGAATCTGCGGGATGCAGCACGCTCGGTCGTCGAGCCCGAATGGGCACAGGAAACGCCTGGATTGACTAGAAACACGCCGCCCGAGGGCATGGTGTTGGTTCCTGGTTCGCGGTTCACGATGCGGATAGAGCATGTGCGCCGCGAGTGCGGCTGTTACCCCGATCCCGGCACGCCGCCCGAAGAATGGCTTGGGTATCTTCAGGGATGGGACTTCAGCAAGCCCATGCAGCACAGGGTGGGACCGGTGGCATTGGCTGCCTTCTTTATTGACGAGGCGGAGGTGACCAACGCCCAGTACAAAACGTTCCTGGACGCCACGGGGTACCGTCCCAAACATCCCGAGAACTTTCTCAAACACTGGCCCGATGGCAGGATGCCCCCGGAGCTGGCAGAGCACCCGGTGGTGTACGTGGACATCGATGACGCCCGGGCGTACGCGCGTTGGGCAGGAAAACGGTTGCCGACCGAGGCGGAATGGCATCTGGCGGCTCAAGGAACCGATGGACGCACGTGGCCGTGGGGCTCGGAATTCGACGAGAAGCGGGTTAATATGAGCGGCGCCACCATGCCCTCGCGCTCGTTGCCGGAGGGACGCAGCCCGTACGGGTGCTATCACATGTCGGGCAATGTTTACGAGTTGACGGAAAGCGTGCGCGACGATGCCCACACACGCTTTCTCATCCTGCGCGGAGGAAGCTACTACGACCCGAACCACGACCCCCAAACCGCCAGCATCTGGTACATGGACGGCGGGCCACGGCCCTGCAACCACCATGCCAAGCAGATCCTGATGTGGCCCGGTCTCGACCGATGCGCTACTGTAGGGTTTCGGTGCGTCGTTGGTGCGGGCAGCCAGTGAATTGGGAAGCGCCGGTTTCCATCGTCCGAAAGCCCGTCGCGTGCGGCCGTGTTTCGGCTGTGGTATTGTTATCGAAGCCGTGACTTCGCTGTTGGATTCCGTCTATTCGTCAACGTGTGCAAAATGAAACTGGTGCCCTGGCACTGAGACCAGGCGACTTGGAGCATGATTCGTATGAGATTCCCCAGGATTGGTCTGATTATCGTGTCTATTCTGCTATCGGGACCGCTCGCCCACAGCGCAACCTACCGCGAAGTGGCGGTCCAGACCGGCGAAACGGCCGGTCCCGTCGAACAAAAAATTGCGCTTTTGCTCCGGGAGCGCCTTTCCGAGCCCAACGGACTGCCGGTGCGGCTACAGGACAGCGGCAAGCCTGAGAAAGGCACCCTCACCATCCTCCTGGGCCGGCCCGAGCATCACCAGGCACTCACCCAGGCCATGGATGCCCAACGAATACCAGCGTTGACGCCGCTCGCGCCGGGCCCGGAGGGATTTGTCCTGAAGCATGTTCCGTCGAACGACGGGGGCCTGTTGTTGGCAGCGGGCATTGACGATCGCGGGTGCCTGTACGCCGCCGGGGAGATTCTCAGGCAAGTGGTACCTGGCAACAAAACGCTTGATGTGCCCGGCCAACTCCATGTGCGCACCGCGCCTGCCTTCGAAATTCGTGGTACGCAATTCGGACAGAGCGGCACGGCGCTCACCCTGGCGAAGGTGCGCGAGTGGACCCAGGAGGAGACCCAGCGGGTCATTTTAGACTACGCCCTCGCCGGCGCCAATGTCTTCGAAACGCCACCCGGGCCCATGTACGACTTCATGAAGTCCTACGGTCTCATGACGCTTACGGATGGAGACGCCAACATGGCTCACGGGGACGTGCCTAAGGCATGGGAGGCCGCGGAATCCATCGGACGCAAGGGGTATGTGTGCCTGTCCGTTCCCGAGGCGCGCGCATACATGCTCGACCAGTGCGAGAAGCAATTCCGAACGTGCCCTGCTTTCGACCTCGTGAGGTTCAGAGGCGGAGACGGCGGCGGGTGCGAATGCGACAGATGCGATCCTTACGGAAAGATCTTTATCGAAACCGTGGCCGAGATGGCGAAAATAGTCCACAAGTACCACCCCGGCTCGCGCATATTCATCGTCAACCAGAAGTTTGACGACGCCGATGACCGGGCGATCTTCGACTACCTGCAGCAGGAACCGCGCGAGTGGTTATGGGCCTTCGGCTACGGGCCTGGGTCCGACGCAACCACCTGGCAGCCGGGACACCGCCAAACGCACCGCATGGACCTGTTCCGCTACCCCGGGTATGGCCCTTTCGCCCTATATCCCCGCGAAATATTGCGGGAACTGCCGCCCCGCCATCAACTCGTGTATTTCAACGAGATTACCCACTGGAAATACGCGCAACATGCGTATATTCAGATGTATCCCCGGGCGGATCGAAACGGCGACCTGCCGCCCCATTGGAGCCACGAGATCTACGAACGCCGTCCCGACCAGGCCCTTACGAAGGTATACGCGCGCCAGACATGGTATGCCTGGCCGCGGTTCTATCATCGTGTGTTCAGCGACCTCATGCATTACGGCGCAGGCGACGTCACGCATAGCAGCGGCCACCACGATCATTTCAATCAATGGCTCTGGCAACGCCTCCTATGGGCGCCTCGCCAGACCCCCGAGCAAGTCACGGAAGACTATTGCCGCACGTGGTTCGGCCCCGAGGCGGCCCCGCCTATGGCCGAGGCCATCTTCCGCCTGGAAGAGGTTATGGAGGAGATACCCGGCACGCCTATCGACGAGAAGACGAGCGTCGAGCGCTACTACGGCCTGATCAAACAAGCGGGCGAAGCTATGCCCGAATGGCGGCAGACACGGGATTGGGTGTGGCACATGTACATGCAGAAGGCGGCGGTGGACCGCTATGCGCAGGAGCAGGTCCGCCAGCAGAAAACGCTTCAGCGGCGAATCGAAACCCATCTGCGCGAGACGGCGCATCCTGTTTCAGACCAGGCGCTGGAAACGGCGCTGGGATGGTTTGGCGAGCTCGCCGAGACGGAGGTTATGAC
>DAOLNV010000022.1:19779-29021 GCA_035416745.1 Candidatus Hydrogenedentota bacterium
CCTCATGTGGTCTTCGGATATCCCTATGACCATGGGCAGCCGTACCTGAACGAGATGCTGGACGAAGGGAACCGGCCGAGCCAGGCGTCCATGCACTATACCCAGGATGAAGACCAGGGCGTAACGCTGCAATATCGCGGCCTCGAACCCGGCGCTGCCTACCGGATCCGTTTCACCCTCGTGCGCCCCTGGTTCCAGGAGCGGTATGCCGCCCGCATGAACCAGAAGTCTCAAACCATCTATGCGGATGACCAAGTCCTCGCAAAAGACGTTGAACTGCCTTTCAAGATGTGCGATTTCTTTACTTACGACATCCCTCAGGAACTTACGCGTGACGGCGAGCTCGTCATCCGTTTCGAACGGGGCGTTGACGTTGCCCGCGGCGACCGGGTCTCGCGCGAACAGTGGCGCAACTCAGGCGGCTGGGGCACCTTGGTGTCTGAAGCCTGGTTGATGAAGCGGTAGCCAGTCTATCGCCACAGGCTGTCGGGCAACTGTCCCGGGCGGTACTGCATTCGCGGCCGGAGGGGCTTGTTCCTGGTTTCGGCCGTGTTAACGCTCCGCCTCTTCCATGGCAATGGCCGTCCATTCCCACAGGCGTTGCGGTTCGTAGCGGACCGTGGAAATGTCTTTCATGATGAGTTCAATGTGACATCGCCCCTGGGCCGCATCGAGGAATGTGCGGATGTTTCGCCGTGCCTGAACGGGATCCCACCGTTCTTCCGCCAGAATGGCCGGATTGGGTTTGTGGCTGATCACGTAGTCCGTCCCGATCTCGTCAACGGCTCTGCGGGGCGCACACCACGGACTGACCGATACCTTGCGCAGATTCGGTATTCGCCTGAGCACGTCCATCTTGTTGTCGAGCGGCTCGCAGCAGCCATAGTAGGTCAGGCCCCAGTGTTCGAGCCAGCGCATATCGTGCTCGAGCGCAAACTCCCAGTGCATCTCGGGCGAGACATCCGAGAAGATCTGCGCGTTCGAACATCCCCACATGTTGTGCGGTTTCACGTGATCCGGCTTGAAATCGGCCCCTGGCAACGCACTAACGTACCCGTAGCCACCCGACCCGACGCGCGTATTGTTGCAGTCGAGCGCCAACAGGTTCTGTTCGACGAACTGGTCCAGCTCGAGCATCCACGCGTCTACCATGCGAGCTACCGCCGCATGCACCATATCAGGCCGGGCGATAAGATCCATCATCGCCTCCTGGACGCCCCACCAGCGAATGAGGTAATCCCACGGCGTAAACCAGATGTGGGTCTGCCCCATCTTTTTCACCGGCATGATTCCGTCGTAGACGTCGCACATGGTCTGATAACGGTTCTCCGTGGCCTTCTCGTTATGCGACACGATGGGCATACGGATCTTCTGGATGTCTTCGGGCTCCTTGATCAGAATGTTGAAATGCCGTGAGCAGATGTCGCTCGTTTCATCCATCTTTATGGTGTCCACGTCTTCGATGATGCCGAAATCGGTGCTGTGGATTGCCAGCGGGCACGTCAGAAAGTCATTCACAATCATGTCCGCGGGAAGATGTCTCCATTGATACAGGGTTCTGCGCAGGCCGCGTTCCTGGTCCTGCGCCCAAGGGTGTTCCGCGCGCAGGGTTAACTCGTCTCCAACATTCATCTCGTTCCAGCAGATCTCGTTGACCCACACCATGGTACGTTCGCTGTCAAGATCGTTCAGCTTGCGCCAGAGTTCCGCCTTCGCCTTATGCACCGGAAGAACGGCGATTTCGGCCACTTCAGCCGCCAGGGCGCGCAGAACGTCCTTGTCCTTTGAACTCAGTCGGATGTCCTCGACAACCGCAGGAGGCTCGTAATGACTGGGATCGTGCAACATACCCTCTCTCCTTCGTCCCGCTGTGCCCTGAATTGCGCCGAAAATCGCGAAATCTCTATTCGTAATCTCCGAATTCGCGGATCGCCTCGAACATGGCAACCACGTTTTGAACCGGCGTCTCCTCGAGGATGGTGTCATGGCTGGCCCCGGCAATATACCCCCCGCCAGGCTTCATGATTTCGAGCACTTCGCGCGTAGACGCTCGCACCGAATCCGGCGTGCCATCAATCAACACATGGTGCGAATCAATGGCCCCGTTGAAGACCAGCCGGCAGCCATACCGGTCCTTCAATTCGCGCAGATCCATTCCCCGGCAGCAGCGTTGCACGGCATGAATCCCGTCAATACCCGCATCGATAAATGCCGGCAAAAGCTCGGCCACTCCTCCGCAACAGTGCAGCATCACTTTCAAGCCGTAGTCGTGTCCAAGACGGGCCAGACGGGCCAAGTGCGGTTGCAGGAAGCGGCGGAACATCGGTTCGCCGAGAATCGGTCCCAGTTGCGTCCCGAAGTCGTTTCCGATGAAAAAGATGTCTATAACGTCCGCGGCCGCGTCAAATATCCGCTCGCTCACCCCCCAATAGTAGTCGACAAGGCGGCCCAAAAGCGCGTCGACGCTCTCAGGCTCTTCGTACATGCGCGTCATGAGCTCCTGCATCCCGAGAAGGTCTATGGCGTCGTGCCAAAAGGGCGACCAGTCGCCTCCAAGGATCGCATATTCGCCGTTCCACGCAGCGGCCGCCTTCCGAATCCCGCTCACGTCCATCCAATTGGGGTCGGGCCATGCATACGCTTGGATCTCGGTCAGGGCCGCCCCTGCCAGGGGGTGCCCGATCGGCTGTCCATAACCCAATCCCTCGCGCTCGACGCCGAAAACCGTCCGGTATGTCGCCCCTTCGTGCGTCAACGGAGGTTCAGGCCCGCCATAAGTGGCGAAGACGCGGCGGAAATCGTCGCCCAGAAACCGGCGAAGCGCTTCGTCATCCAACCCGAGGGCCGTCTTCGCCTTTGACCAGAACTCTTCAGACGCACCGCACCACGCCGGCACGCGGTCAGGCTCCTCGTGCGCAAAAGTCGTGAGAACGCGCTCGCGCGAATTCAATCGCAAGGGAATGCGTCCTCCGTATTGGCCGTGTTCCACGTCATTCACGACCCTGCCTGCTATCGGGCCGGGCTCGTTGCCTCCCGGACCCGGCTTCTATTGAGTGTTCAACCCTGTTCATGCGCCCGTTTCCTGTGCGCATTCGTTCAGCCCTTCCCGGCTACCACTGTGCGGGCATGAACTTGTCCACATCCTGCTGCGTGATGATGTGCTTGGGCAAGTAAGCGACCGGGTCGAGTTGCTCGCCACTGAACCAGCGTGCAGCCGTGTGCACCGCCAACGCCCCGTCTCCCTCGGCCGACTGGTACGAGATCGCCAACGTTTCGCCCGCCTTAACCGAATCCATGCCGGTCTTGCTGTTTCCGGCCACCACGATCACGATGTCGTTTCGCCCCGCCTTCTTCACCGCTTCCAGCGTTCCCGTCAAGGTGAACCCGTCATCTGCCAAGACCAGTCCCTTCAACTCGTCTCCGAACTTCGTGAGCCAGGCCGACACCAACTGCATGGAAACGTCCGTTTCGAGATTCGAAGTGTCCATGGCCAGAAGTTTCATCTCGGGGGCATATTCGCGCAGTTCCGTGATTGGTGCATAGGTGCGGGAGAAGAAACACGAACTGCCCGGCATGTGGCGCACAATGGCGTAGCCGCCTTTCTTTCCCATGGCATCCGCAAACGTCCGAGCCAACATGCGGAACTGTCCCCAGTCGTCCGGCCCCGTCCATGCAAGACAGTACTTCATGGCCTCGTCGCAGGGGATGGTATTGGACGTGACGCAGGGGATGCCGGCCTTGTGAATTCTACGAAGCAAGGGCGTGCAGGCCGTGGAGTCGACTGGCGCAAAGATGATCATGTCAGGGTGTTCGTTGATGGCCTGGTCCGTCTGCTGGGCCTGCAGGTCCACGTTCCAATTGCTGTTGAACACCTTCGTCTTGATCCCATAGGCGCCGGCTATGACGTGAAAACCGCGCACGTAGGCCGTCCAGTAAGGGTGATCGCCCGCTTTGAGCAGAATGACGCGTTTGCCCGCCGGGCCGTCTCCCGGCGACTCGGGCATAGGTTCCTTGTCCGCCTTCCATCCCGCAAACTCGATGTCCCACCAATGCCCCTTGTCCGTTTCGGGCAGGGCTTTGGGGTCTGCGGGGCGCTCAGGGATGACCTTGGCCTCGCCGGCTGGAGGAAACAGGTACGGCTGTCCGTCGGTGCCGCGAAGCGCGAAGACGTCCGGCGCAGCATCCGTGTTGCCGCGGCGGGCGGCGAACGTGCCATCCTCCGCTACAATCTGGACAGGAAGCGAAGCGTACTTGAAGTACATGGCCGTGATCGCGGCAATCGCCACTATCGCGGTAAGCGTCATGCAAACAAGGGGGAAACGATCCTTCCGGTTCATCCCCGTATCTCCTTCCTCAGTCTCCGGCGGCGGGGCGCCTTCAAATACGGTACCCTCTCGAACTTCTTTCAGCAAATCGGGGCGCTGCCCCTTGAGAAGTTCATAACGGTGAATCGCGTACGCCTCGTACAACACCACAAGGGCCAGGATAAGCCCATTAACGAAAATCTGCACTTCGAACCCAAGACCGTAGCAGCCAATGCCATTGAATAGTGTGTTCAGCATGAGCACCGCGAAATAACTCTTGAGCACGCTTCCTTTGCCGCCCGTCATCAGGGTTCCGCCAATAATTACAGCCGCCAATACGGTCATCAAGGTGCGCGTGCCCAACACGGCTGCCGACGTCATCGAACTCAGGCTCGCGGCGAAAAGCGCGCCCCCCAACGCCGCGCAAAGACTGCACAGGCAGAAACCGGCCATCAGGTACCGATCACGGTTCAGGCCGGCAAGCCAGGCCGCTTCCGGATTCGCGCCCACCAGAAAGAAATTCCTGCCGCAGCGTGTCCAGTTCAGAAACGCTGAGAACCCCGCCACCAGGACAAGAGGAATGACCGCCAAAGGCGCTAAGTACAACAACAGAGGTTCTTCGAGCCAGTCCGCGAACCCGAAATCATCGATGGACTTCGAACCGCCGTGGCTATAGAGGTGCATCAATCCCGTCACGATGGTCATCGTGCCAAGCGTGACGATAAACGAGTTGATTCGCGCTTTGACCGCCAGCCAGCCATTGACCAGGCCAACGAGCGCGCCCGCCCCGAGCGATGCCGCAAAGGCCCCCGCCCACCCAAGAGATGGTTGCAGGCCTATCACGAGCATGCCGCACAACATCACAACCGCGCCGATAGAAAGATCCAGCTGGCCAAGAATCAGAATCAGCGTAAACCCGATGGCCGCGATCGCGTTCAGACTGGCGCCCTTCAGAATCGTCGTGAGATTGTGTATCGACAGGAAGTTTGGCGCGAATGCACCCAGATACGTGCATAGCGCGACAAGCATGAGCAGCGCGCGATGCTCGTTCACGAGCCGCGGCAGGTTCCTGTGCGCCTTTTCCGTGGATCCAGCCGCGCCGCTCATGCTTGTATCTCGTCCGTTATGCGGCTCTGGCATCCGTCTGTGACCGCGTTACGCATAGTCTTTCCCGCGCGCGCGAAGCTGATACTGCTGGAGTCCTACAACCACAATAAACACAATCCCCGTCACGATGTTCTGTCGAAACGAGGTTACCCCCAGGAAGGTCATGATGTTCGTGAGCAGCCCGATGACCAGCACGCCGCCGAACACGCCAGGCATGTGCCCCCGCCCGCCGCTGAGCATAACGCCTCCAATTACCACGGCCGTCACTGCTTTGAAGTCGTAACCCTGCCCGAGATAGAAAACACCGAGCTTGTTCATCGACGTGATGAAAATACCGGCTATGGACGCCGCAAACGCAGCAACCAGGAAATTAAAGAACGCCACCCGCGACACCCGGATTCCGGAGGCCTTGGCGGCCGCCCGCGAAGAGCCCACGAACTGGCTCTCGCGCCCGAAACGCGTCTTGGTCATAACCATATGCCCCAGCGTGAACAACACCAGCATCACCAGCACTATCAAAGGAACCGGTCCGGCGCGCATTCGGAAAATCTCAATAAAGGCCGCACCTGGCGTGCCGGGCTCGATGTCCGGGTAGATCTGGTTGTTGCTCCACGTGAAGCGCATAAACCCTTCCATGAAGAACGCTACGGCGAGAGTCCACAGAATCGGATTGGCGTTCAGCTTTCCCACCACCAGCCCGTTCATCGCTCCAATCGCCAACCCCGCCAGGATGCCCAAGGCAAGTGCGGGAATCAGGCCCAGCGAGAGCGAAGCCACCGCAATGATGCCCGAAAAGGCCATGATGGCAGGAATGGACAGGTCGGCCATGTTCCCCGAGTACGTCACGAACGCCATACCGGAGGCCACGATTCCAAGCAGGGCCACGCCGCTCAAAATGCTCAGGAGGTTCTCGGCCGTGAGGAATTCGGGCGACACGAATATCCCTGAGACAAGCAACGCAGCCGCCACGGCGTAGATACCCGCCGTCTCCAGAACGGTGAGCACAAGATTCCGTCTGGCTCCGATATCACTGGTCACGGCTGACTGGGCCCTCCTGAGAATCTTCGCGCCGATCGAGGCTCTGGCCATGAATCGTCTGCTGCCCCCCAGACATCCGGCAGGGGTATTGGCCATTCGCGGCCAGCAGGACCGCCTCTTCAGACAGCTCCTCCTTCGCCATTTCTCCGAGCAGGCGGCCGTTGCGCATCACAATAACCCGGTCAGACATGCCAACCAGTTCCGGAAGATCCGAGCTGATCAACAAAACAGCAGTCCCCGTCTCGGTCAGGGACATGATGGCCTCGTGTATCTGCCGCTTGGCCTTGACATCTACGCCGCGGGTCGGCTCGTCCAGGATCAATGCTTTCGGGCTCGTCGCGAGCCATTTCGCCAATAGCACCTTCTGCTGGTTGCCGCCCGACAAGGTGCCCGCGTCCACTTCGGGAGAAGCCGCAACGATGTTCAGTTCCTCGAAATAGCGAAGAATAACGCCCGCATCTCTGTCCGAACGGTAAAAGCCCATCCCCGAATGCTGGCCTGTCAACGCCGCAACGAGGTTCTTCCCCACTGGAAGCCGCAGAAACAGGCCATCCTCCTTGCGATCCTCGGGCAGATAAACCAGCCCTTTCGATACCGCCGAAGGGTAGTCGCCGGGCTCGAGCGGCTCGTCCAGGAGCGATACGCCGCCATAATGGACCGGTTCGAGCCCGCAGAGCGACCGCGCCAATTCCGTGCGGCCCGAACCCGACAATCCAACCAGCCCGAGTGTCTCTCCACGGCGCATCTGAAACGAGACATCGTGAAAATAGCCGTAACGCGTGAGGCGTTCAACCCGAAGAACCGTATCGGTAATCTTCGGTTTGCGGCGCGAATAAAACTCGTCGATCGACTGCCCTACCATCATCTGGACAAGCATCTGGGGCGTCGTATCATCGATGGACCGCGTTCCCACCTTCCGGCCGTCCCGCAGCACGGTAACCCGGTCGGCGATCTCGAAGACCTCAGGAAGATGATGGGAAATGTAGACGATGGCAAGACCCTTGCGTTTCAGCTCGCGGATAATCTTGAACAGCCGCATCGCATCTTCCCGCGACAACGACGAAGTGGGCTCGTCCAGAATCAATATGCACGGTTTGCCGCCCAAAACTTTGGCAATCTCGACCAATTGCGCCTCGTGTTGGCTGATCTCCTCGACGGTTTTGCGCGGGTCCGCGCTTAGACCCACGTAACCAAGGCATTCTTGCGCTTCTTCATACATAGCCCCGCGGTCAAGGACGCCCCATCGAGTGGTGGGAAGTCGCCCCACAAGAACATTCTCGGCAATCGAAATGGACCTGGCCAGGCTGAGTTCCTGGTGGACCATGCCCACTCCACACTCTTTGGCCGCCGACGGGGAATGCAGTGCCACTTCCCGGCCGCCAATCCGAATGACGCCGGTGTAATCATCGAACGCCCCGGTCAGAATCTTCATCAGGGTGGATTTGCCCGCGCCGTTCTCCCCCATAAGCGCGTGCACTTCACCCGCGCAAACATCCAGGTCTACGCGATCAACCGCCAGAGTGCCGGGAAAGCGTTTCGAAACGGCCTCCATCGCCAACGCCTGGCCGGTTGATTCAGCAGCTGTCATGCGCCAACTATTCCCCTCTTCCGGTTTCTGCAGAGTCCGGGATACCGCGCCCATACTCGTTCCGGCAATCTCGGAACGATGGTCTTGAATCGAAGTTCGGCCCTCTGCGCTTCGCCCCCCTTGGGCTGCCCGCGCAGTCCCCAGAGGCTCTTCTCACGCATGAAAGGCGCCCTGAGGGATAAAAGAAACCGCTGCCTGAATCAAGCAAACATACCCCGGGACAGTCCCACGCCTCACGCGTCTGCTTGAGGCGCGTCTTTCTTGCCGCCCGCCTTCGACCGTTTCTCGCGCTTCTTACTGGCGCCACTCTCTTGGTCCTTCGACGCTTGGTCCATTTCCTTGCGCAACCGGGCGAGTTTCGTCGAAGCCAGACGCCCCAATTCCGACGACGGAGCGCGGTCTACCAGCATTTGGTAAAGTTCGACGCCTTTTCCCAGACGGTCGAGATTGACCTCACAGAGCTTGGCCCACCGGAAAATGGCCTCCGACCACGGCCGTAACTGGTTCCCCGAGGCTTCCGCGCACTTTTGAAACATCTCAGCGGCTTCCCGGTACCGCCCGTTCATCTCGAGCAGGTGCGCAGCCGCAAAGAGAGCGTGGCCTTTCTTCTCGGGATAACTCTTGTACATCTCGACCGCGCCGTCAATGTCGCCTTGAGCCGCCAACTCCTTGGCCTGAAGGAAATCGTCCATACCCGGCAACGACGTATCGAGCCATGTAATGCGACGGACACTCCGGGTGGTGAGAGCGAACAGAAACGAGTAGCTGAAATACCCCCCCGGAATGGCCCAGATGACCAGACCATAAAGCATCACCGTCAGTTTGCGGTACGCATCCGCCCGCATCCACATGGGGACCCCAACGGCTAAGTACAACCCCAAGGCGACAACGGCCGCCACGAGTATCACCCACAGCGGAGGTATCTTATCGCGCTCATACCAGTACCGGAAAAGCGCATATCCCAGCCCTGCAAGCGCTAACGCAACTCCTATTAAAACAACAAGTTCCAGCGGTTTTAAGATGTACAGATACGAGACTTCTTGGGGCATCCGTTCCAGCATAATCCATCCTCGCTTACGCGACCGAGGCTCTCCCCTGAAACTACAGGCCGGCGCTATCCGAATCCAGTCCTTCCACCCGCGAATCCTTCCCCAGCCCGGATTCCGCGCGTCCGTATTATAACGTCTCTAGTGTACCATCTCCCA
>DAOLNV010000022.1:29121-30299 GCA_035416745.1 Candidatus Hydrogenedentota bacterium
CCGCGCCTGAAGGAATTGCTCGAAACCGGCGACACCCGGGCCACCCTCGCCGTCGATCTCGCCCTGTCCCAGGCAGTCTATCACGGAGCAAGCGACGTCCATCTCGAGCCATGGACCGACAGCCTCGCTCTGCGGTTCCGCATCGACGGCATTCTCCACGACATTGCCCACATCCCCGACTCGCACAAGGCGCGCATCACGGCGCGCATCAAGGTCATGGCTCAGATGGTCGTCTATCAGAAGGACCAGCCTCAGGACGGACGGATTCCGCCCGACCAGACCTCAAGCGGGTACTCGATGCGCGTCGCCACCTTCCCCACGATCAACGGCGAGAAAATCGTGGTCCGCATCCTCGGCACGTCGAAACAAATGCTCGAAATAGCAGACCTCGGGTTCGACGAGTCCGTCACAGGCACGTTGCGCGAGCTTATTCGGCGGCCCCAAGGGGTGATACTGCTCACCGGCCCAAGTTCGAGCGGCAAGACGACCACCATTTTCGCCCTGTTGCGCGAGATCCTGCGCACCCAGGTCACAACGACCCACGTGGTTACCATCGAGGACCCCGTCGAATACCGCCTCGACCGCGTCACCCAGATCCAGGTGAATCCCCGAATGGGCGTAACGTTCCAGAACGCCCTGCGGTCCATCCTGCGCCAGGACCCCGAGGTGATCATGGTGGGCGAAATCCGCGACGTCGAAACCGCTAAGATGGCTATTCAGGCGGGGCTCACCGGACACCTTGTCATCAGTACGATCCACAGCGGAACGGCATGCGGCGTGTTCGCGCGCCTGCTTGATATGGGCATCGAACCCTACCTGCTGGCATCCTCCGTTACCGGGGTGCTCGCCCAACGACTTGTGCGCATTAACTGCCCCAAGTGCCTCGAAACGTATAGTCCTACGCCCGATCTCATCACTCGATTCGGCAAAGCCCCCAAGAACCAGCCCTACAAACGCGGCAAAGGCTGCGCCCAGTGCCAGAACATCGGCTACCGCGGCCGTACCGCCCTAGGCGAACTCCTCCTTGTCAACCAGGACATCGCCAACCTCGTCCTCCAGCATCCCACGATCAGCGCCCTGCAGGAAGCCGCCGCCACTCACCATATGCGCACGCTGTTCGATGTCGGACTCGAGGCCGCCCACAACGCCATAACCACCCCCGAAGAGCTATCCCGCAT
>DAOLNV010000022.1:30399-56649 GCA_035416745.1 Candidatus Hydrogenedentota bacterium
TGGCTGGTGGGAGGCGTCTTCAGTTGGCTGGTAGCGCCACTGGCCGGCGCAACCCTGATCTGCCCAAACCTGATGGAAACCCTGTCAAGCGCTCCGCCCTCGAGCCTCTTTTGGACCTATATCTTCGGCGTGCTGTGGGGTATTGGCGGCCTGACTTTCGGCCTCTCGATGCGCTACCTTGGCCTTTCCCTGGGGTACGCCTTGGCGCTGGGCTTCTGCGCAGCTTTCGGAACGATCATTCCCCCTATGTTTCAGGGCGGATTCGTTGACCTGCTGGTCAAGCTGTCCGGGCAGGTGACCCTGGCTGGCGTAGCGGTATGCCTCGGCGGCATAACCATTTGCGGATGGGCAGGGGTGCGCAAGGAACACGAACTTTCCGACGCAGAAAAGCAGGCCACGATCAAGGAGTTCAACTTCATCAAAGGCGCATGGGTCGCGGTCTTCGCCGGAGTCATGAGCGCGTGCATGGCCTTTGCGTTTGCCGCAGGCAAACCCATCCTCGAATCCGCTGTCGCGCACGGCGCCCCCGAGATTTTCTCGAATCTCCCGGTGCTGGTCGTGGCGCTCCTGGGCGGCCTGACCACCAACCTTGTCTGGTGCCTGTTCTTGAACGCGAAAAACCGAACCGCCCACAACTACGTGAACGCGGGCGAGCACAGCATTGGCCTCAACTACCTCCTGTGCGCGCTCGCAGGCGTCACATGGTACCTGCAGTTCTTCTTCTATGGCATGGGCACGACACAGATGGGCAAGTACGACTTCTCAAGCTGGACCATCCACATGGCGTTTATCATCGCGTTCAGCAACCTTTGGGGACTGGTTGGGCGCGAATGGCAAGGCACAAGCCGCGGCACACGAAGCACGGTCTTCGGCGGGATTCTCGTGCTTGTTCTGTCTACCGTGGTAGTCGGCACAGGCAACTTTCTCGCATCCGCGCAGGCGAAAGCCGAGGCCGGCGACAAGGCCCCGGTCGAAGACCACGCGCCCGGCGACATGTGATTGACGAGGATGGCCGGATAACCATCGGGCTCTATGGCACCTTACCGGATCCTTACTGGAACCAGACCGCCGCCCGCCCACGAAAACGCTCCGGCATCAGTACAGAAGCAGTTGTGCCCCCGTTTCCGCTAATCATGTCCGAAGATCATTTGCTGGACTTCGATGCCCTCTATCGCGGCGAGTTTTTTTCGAAGTTCCTCGCAGACCTTCGCGTCGCCGAACATTTCGAGAACGATCACGCCGCCGGGCGAACAGTAGTCCTTGCTGACGTCATGCAGGCCGATACGCGTCTTGATGTTGCAGCCGTACTCCGAAAAGAGTCGCTGGATGTCCGGGGCTTTGGCCACGCGGTTGGTAACGTGCACGCCGTAGATGATGTGCTTGTCCATGGCGGTTCTCTCCGTGGTTTATCATGTTTTCCAACGCCCTGAGTGTGCATGGGGCCGTTTCGGGAATCAAGCGGGAATTGCCGTACATGCCTCTACACGCAGCAATCGCGTCTGCCCGCTCTCACCTGGTCAATGAGGGTTTGCGCGGTGTTGCGGCGCTCCGGCGTCATGCCTTCGAGAGCGTCGGCGATGCATTGCCCGCCGACCGCGAGCGTCTTGTCTGAGGCATAATCGCACAGATACTCCATGAAGGTACTGACGGCGTTAACGTCGCAGTGGTCTTTGATCTTGCCCGGTTTGGCGAGGTCCATGAAGTCCTCGCCGGTGCGTCCGAGGCGGTAACAGGCGGTGCAGAACGATGGGATGTAACCCAGGGATGCGACATCGCGGATGACTTCATCGAGCGGCCGGTGATCGCCCAGCGCGAACTGGCTGCAATCGTATTCCTCGTCTTCCGCGTATCCGCCGGGATTGGTGCGGCTTCCCGCCGAGATCTGGGAAACGCCCAATGCGAAGGTCTCGCGGCGGATGTTCGGGGTCTCGCGGGTCGACATGATGATGCCGGTATAGGGAACCGCCAGCCGCAGAATAGCGACGATCCTCCGGAAATCGATATCCGACACCGGATGCGGGGGATGCGCGGCAATCTCGGCGTTCAGGGCGGGTTCAATCCGCGGTACGCTGATGGTGTGCGGCCCCACGCCGAAGCGCTGCTCGAGATGACGGATATGCTGCATGAGCGCCAGGATCTCGAATCGGTAGTCGAACAGTCCAAACAGGATACCGATCCCCACGTCGTCAATACCGGCTTCCATGGCGCGGTCCATGGCGGTCACGCGCCAGTTGTAGTCGCGTTTGAGCCCATCAACATGCATCTTGGTGTATGTTTCATGGTGGTAGGTCTCCTGGAAAAGCTGGTACGTGCCGATGCTCGCGGCCTTGAGCTGTCGGAACTCGGCGGTCGTCAGCGGGGCGACATTGACATTCACGCGGCGGATTTCGCCGTTGGCGTGACGCGTGTTGTATATCGTGGCAACCGATTTCAGCACGTAATCGAATCCCTCGACAGGATACGACTCGCCCGCCACCAGCAGTATCCGTTTGTGTCCCTGGTCGATAAGGATGCGGGTCTCGTGGGCGATCTCCTCCTGGGTAAGGGCACGGCGCTTGATCTGTTTGTTCGTCTTGCGGAACGCGCAATAAAGGCACTCGTTGGCGCAGAGGTTCGAGATGTAGAGCGGTGCGAACAGAACCAGCCGCCGGCCGTAGATCTGCTCCTTGACGAACCGGGCGGCCTCGAACATCTCACCCAATAACTCCGAGTCGCTCACGGTGGTCAGGGAGGCTACTTCGTCCATCTCGAGGCCGTGCAGTTCGCGCGATTTGGCAAGGACCTCGCGCACACGGGCGGCGTCCTTGCGGGATTCGCGGGCCAGTGTGGCCTCGATTTGTTCTTCGTCGATAAAGGGGGCGGTATCAGCGTGGTCTACTAACATTGGCATGACTTTCTATGGCGTCTGACTCGAGGTTGACGGCCCGCCCGGACGGAGTCGGGGCAGATTTCGAGCCTATTGGCTACCGGTTTGGTCAAGCGGCTGCGGAATCTCGAAACAAAACTCGGCCCACGCGCCTTCTTCCGCGTCGGCCCAGATGCGCCCGCCATGGGCCTGGATAATCCGCCATGACGTGTAAAGTCCCACGCCCGTGCCTTTCCGGGCCATCAATTCTCTGGTCTGCAGCCGCGAGAACTTCTTGAAGAGTTTCGACCGTTCGCTCTTGGGAAACCCCGGTCCTTCGTTCCAGACGGACACCGCGAGCTTGCGTTCAGCCGAAGTCACGCGAAGGCGTATGTGACCCTCTTCATTGCCATATTTTACCGCATTTCCGAGCAAATTCACCATCACGATGTTCAGAAGTCCGGGATCGCATTCCACCGCCGGAGGATTGTCGGGGACTTCCCGCGTAAGGCTCATGCGCCGTTCCTCGATTTGCGCCTGGACAACATCGATGGCCGGCGCCACGACATCCGCCATAAAATCCACCCCGCCGCGCGGTTGGAAACCAAAGCCGCTGCCTTCGACACGGGCAAGGTCGAGGTAGTCCTTGATCAGCGTGAGGAGATATTCGGCCTTGCCCCGCATCTTCGCGATCCTCTCCCGCTGTAACGGTTCCAGACGGCCCAGGTATTCCTGGTCCAGCACGTTGGCGTCCATCACGATGCCGCCGAGAGGACTCTTCAGCTCGTGGCTTACGAATCCCAGTATTTCCGCATACGCCTGGTTGGCCGCCGTGAGTTGCTCGATGCGATACGCCTTTTCGACGGCCTGGCTGAGGCGCTCCGCAAGGGCGCTGTGAAGCAGCACCTCGTGCATCCCGTAGGCGTTGGGCTCCCGCGAACTGCGAAACAGAAAACCCACGTTACGGCCCTCGACCGAGAGCGGGCAGGTCATGCTGGACCGCACGCCCTCGCGCACCAACAGGCGCGTCGAGGAACTGCTGCCCTTCGCGGCCAGATACGCCTCCAGGTCATCAATGATGCGAACATGGCCGGTGTCGCGAACCCGGGCGAGCGTGCTCTGGCGAAGGTCTTCCGCATATCCAGGTTGCAGGATCACCGGCGAGTACAAGGCACGAGTCCAATGAGACACGACGCGGTCGTCTTCCTGTACGAAGGAGATGCTCAGCCGGTCGCAGGGAAACAATTCCAAAGTCGACTCGAACACGAAATCCATGACATCGCTGAGCGACTGTCCGGAAGCCACGCGGTGATTGACGTCATCCAGGGCGGAGCGCTCATCGGCCGTGAATTCATGAATGGGCACCGTGACCCGCGCAAGGTCGATGTAACGGACCGTTTCCTCAATTCTGCTCATGGTGTCTGTATGCTCTCTTCGCCGGACGGTCATACCCGGCCGTGCAACGATTTCAGGACCTTTTCATACACCGCGTGGACATTCGCCCTGTGACGGGCTGTCACGGCGGCCAGGTCCTCGTCAATATGGAGCCGCTTGGCCAGGTCGGCGCGTTCCTCAGGCGTTTCGGGAAGCCCGCTCCCCGGCCGCCCGTGCATCATGCGTATGCGGTTCTCGAGCCGCCTGAGGAAAAGGCAGGCCTCGCGCAATTGGGAGGCATCCTTGCCTTCGAGCGCCCCAATGCCCGCCAAGGCATCAAGCGCACCGAGCGCGTCCTCGCAGCGCACGCCGGGACACTCCTGACCGTGGAAGAGTTGCAGAAGCCGCAGCGCGAATTCCAGTTCGGCGATGCCGCCCTCCCCCTTCTTCAGGTCGTGCGGGGAAGCGTGGCCAACTGTCTTTCGCCGCACTTCCTCGATATTGTCGAGTTCCTCCCCCGTAAGAGGCCGGTCGAACACGAGGTTTTTCGCCATTTCGCCGACTGCTCTGCCAAACGCCGGGTCGCCCGCCACACAACGCGCCTTAACCAGAGCAAGACGCTCCCATGCCTGGGCGTCATTCCGATAATAGTCCCGCATACGCGAGGCCGTCACCGCAAGCACCCCCTTCTTGCCGTCAGGACGAAGCCGGGCATCGACGTCGTACAAGATACCGTAACGCGTAGGTTCCTTGAGCGTCCGCAGAAGCTTCGAAGACAACGCCGTATAATACTCGATGGACGAAACGCTTGATTCCGCGGATTTCTCTTCCTCATACACGAATACGAGGTCGAGATCGCTGCCGTATCCGAGTTCACGGCCGCCAAACTTACCCGCCCCAAGGACGGCAAACGCTCCGCCAGGATCGCCGTAGCGTTTCACAACGCCTGCAGTTGCCCGGTCGAGAACATGCTTCACACAGACCTCGGCAACGTTGGTGAGTTCTTCGCCGACCTCCTTCACTCCGGCGAACTCGAACAGGTCGCGCATACCGATGCGGAGCAGTTCTCCCGCCACAAAACGGTACGGGGCGGCTTCCCGGTCGTAGGCGCCACATAAATCCTCCAGACGCTCCTGCAAGAGCTCCATCGAAGCGGGCTCGTCGAGCCCGCTGCGCGCGCCGATAACGTCGAACAGGCCGGGCTCGCGCATAAGGATCTCGGTCAGGAAGACGCTGTTGGCGACGAGGCGCGTCAGTTGATGGCAGAGTGTGGGGTCGGTGTTGAGGATGTCGTAGATCGCCCCGGGGGCGTGCAGGTTGGCAAGAAGCTGCCCCAAACGAAGCAACGCGGCGTCCGGGTTAGAAAGTTCCCCCAATGACTTGAGCAACTTGGGCGCGATACTGGCGAAGGCCCGCCGAACACGCAAGGTATTGGTGTGTTCCTCGGGACCCATACTCAGGCCAAGCAGTTCCTGGCGGGCTTTTACCGGGTCGCGAAAGCCCAACTCCCGCAATCGCGCGATGCCATCGTGTCCATCCGAATGAGGATTCACAAGATCGTTTACCCACAATGTTCCGTCGCCCTTCGAAGCAAGGAAGCCTTCGAGGATCCGGCGCGTCTCTTCGGTCCGGTCACGGTAATCCGCCATGAACGAATCGCCGCTGGCATATCCTGAACGGCGTGCGAAGCAGTCGAGTTCACCAGGATCCTTGGGCAACACGTGACGCTGCTGGCTGCCCTCGATCTGCAGGCGGTGCTCGACTTGGCGCAAGAACGTGTAATTGCTCTTGAGCGTAGCCGCATCAAAAGGACGGAGAATCCCGCGGTCGCCGAGTACGGCGACGGCCTCAAGCGTGTTGGCGGTGCGCAACTCGGGAAGCCGGCCGCCGTTCAAGAGCTGCAGCACCTGCACGGTAAACTCGATGTCTCGAATGCCTCCGCGACCCAGCTTCACCTCGCGCCCGGCTTCACCGCGGTTTCCCACGCGGGCCTCCATTTGTTGCTTGGTCACGCGGATATCCTCAAGCGTTTCGTCGTCGAAGTATCGGGGAAAGGTGAACGGCCGCGTGCGTTCGATAAACGCTTCCCCGAGGGCCAGGTCACCCGCGACGGGCCGAACCTTGATGAGGGCCTGGCGTTCCCAGGCTTGTCCGAAACGTTCGTAATAGTCGATGGCGCTGTCAATGCTCACCGCCAAGGCGCCCGAACGGCCGTACGGACGCAAGCGCATGTCCACCCGGAAAACATTCCCCTCGGAGGTCTGCTCGTGCAGCATCTTGATGATGCGCTCCCCGACGCGGCGGAAGTAGTCGGCATTGCTGATGCTGCCCGAAGTTCCGCCGCTCGTTTCGCCTTCGCCGGAGTAAAGGAAAATCAGATCGATATCCGAGCTGAAGTTGAGCTCACGGCCGGCGAGTTTGCCCATGCCCAGCACCACAAACGTGGCTTCATCTCCGCTGCCCCCCGAACGGGGTTTGCCGTAACGGGCCGAGACCTCGCATTGCGCACATTCGAGAGCAACGCAAACAGTCGCATCGGCGAGGTTTGACATGTCTTCTACTAGAGAGGCGAGCGGACGGTGCGCAAAAATGTCGCGAACCGCTATGCGCAGGAATTCGCGGCGTTTGAAACGGCGCATCGAGGCCGCCTGACCAGGAAAAGCGTCGAACGCGGCAAGCTGGCGCCGAAGTTCCTTCTCCACCTGCGCACGGGGAACGGCTGCGTCAAGGCTCGCCTCTTCCCACAGCCATGACACAAACTCGGGATTCCGGCAGACGATATCGGTGAGGTAGTGGCTCTGGTCAAATATCGTGACCAGCATTTCCGTATAGCGCGGCGTGGCCGACATGAGAGCCCGTTCTGTTCGCGGATTGATGCACATCTCGAAGTAACGGTCCATGCGCACAACGGCCGCCGTCGGGTCCGCCGCATTCCGAAGCGCCTCCGCAAGCGCAGGCGCAAGACTTGACTCGTCTTCTCCCAGAATGGCGGTAAGACACTCGCTTGCTTTCCCTGGCTCGCAGAAGTCGATGTTCAGGAATTCTTCTCGCATGTATACCGTAATCCGCCGCCTAAGCGGAGCCATTGTAGCAGGCTCCGCAACGGATGTGGAGCATTCATCTCCATGAAGGAAGGGGCGCATGTAAGAAGAATAGGGACCGTGTTAAGAGGGAAACCCGCCCAAAAACAAGGGACAATACACGGGCCTCTTCCACCCCGGCGAATGGCTGCTAAACCTTTTTCTCAACGCGGAAGATGACGTTCAAGCCGTGAGCCATGGTCTCGAGTTCCTGGGCATCGCCCAGGGCGGGCTCGATAGACGTCGAGGCGATGTCGACCGCCAACCAGAACAACTCTTCTTCGCCAGGGGGGATAGCGGCGGTGATGGGCTGGCTGAGGGTCCAGCGGAGCGCTTTCGCGGCCAGGTCGCGCCGCGTGATTGGCTCGTACCAGCATTTCGGGTACTTCTCGTGTTTGGGGTCGCCATCCTTCCACTGTTGAAGAGCCATGGCCTTGAGGGCAAGACGCGCGGCCCCGTGTTTCTTGGCTCTCTGGACAACTTGGGGCCCAAAATCCCCTTCGTAGAAACAGCCAAAATTGATCGGAAACAGGACCGAATCGAATTGGTAACGGTCCAATGCCGCAAACGCAGCCTCAACGGTATGAGCCGAGAATCCCAGAAACCGGATCTGTCCCGCGCGTTTGCGTTCGAGCAACATATCCATCACGCCGTTCTTGGCAAAAACGGGCTCGACGTCATTCGTGAGATCAGACAGCCCGTGGAGCTGGTACAGATCGAAATGGTCCGTCCTCAGGCGTTCAAGGGACTGCCGGAACTCGTTCTCGGCCTCGGCGCGCTGGCGCTGGGTTGTTTTGCACGCCAGGAAAACGTCTTTGCGGTAGGGCTCGAGAGCCGGTCCGAGCTTGATTTCGGCGTCGCCATAGGTCGGGGCGACATCGAAGTAGTTGACCCCGCGCTCGAAAGCCTCTGCTACCACCCGGTTGGCGCGCTTCTGGTCGACGTTCGTGATAACGATGCCGCCAAACCCGATGACGGACAGCTCGACGGGGGTTTCGCCATAGGCCCGACGGGGCAACGCGGCGGTTGGCTTGGGTGCTGCTTCCATGGTGTCTCCTCGTGCAGTGATTTCGCGATGCGCGACGGCTAACACTGAGCTTGCGCCCAATCTCATGAAAGTGCGTCGTCTCATGAGAATGTTCCTCTGGCGAAAATGAAACACGACGCCAGCGCTCTACTGAGAGCAGTATAGCGCATATTGAGCCGGATTTGGCCGCCTCTTATCCTTTTCATAGCGCGACCGTCGGCCGCAACCACAATAGTCTCTTCCGAGGGCCGCTTCCGGAGCCCCGCAGGAGGCAATAAACAATGGCCAAGGCAAGCCCGGCGGTATGCGTGGCGCAGCCCTGGAATTGGAATCAACACCGACCCCGACCATCCAGCCCAGCCCCGGAGGGGGGACAAGAGTCACCTTTCAGCGCCGCTCACGCACCACGCTTCGCTGGTCCTGAATTGGAGACCGGTCGACCCTAAGCCGAACGAGGAAAGCCGGTTCCGGGAATGGTCCCCTTTCTATTCGAGAACCCGCCTCGCTATGCCAACGCCTGCTGGGCCTTGGCAACCATCTCGTTAAACACTTTCTGCTGCTCGATCAGCGCGGCGATTTTGTCTTGGGGGTCGGTGCGGCCCTCAAGCAGGATCCATCCCGCATAGTCCATTTTGACGAAGAGGTTTATCAGGTCCTGGTAAGGATAATCCCCCTCGTTCAGTTCACGCACGTGCGCCGTAGCGCCAAAGCGGCCCTTCACCAGGTTGAAATTGTGCTCCAGGCCTTCCCCCTCAAGATCCGGCGAATTCGAGTTCCAGCAGACCGTTACGTTGGGATGGTCCGCAACGTCCATGATCTGTTTCATTATGGGCAGTTCCTGGCATTGTCCATGCACTTCGAGCCGGATCTGCTGGCCATAGTCCACGCCGAAAGCGGCCACTTCGTTGAGGGCCTTGCCGATGCGCTTGATGGTAACCTCGGGGGCCTCTGCATCCTTGTGGAGGTTGTTGGGCTTGACCTTGACACCCGAGCCTCCGCAATCCTGACTGAGCTTAATGAAATCCTTCGTGGCCTGAATGGCCTTCTTCAAGGCCTCGGGGTCGGTATGATCGAAGGCCTCATTGCTGCCAATGCCTACAAAGTCCACGGGGCTGTCGTCGAAGCGCTTCTTCACCTCCTTACGCTGTTCGGGAGTCAGAGTGGGTTCGACGCCGTGTTTGTGTGTCGTGCGAAGTTCGACGCCCAACACCCTGGATGCCTCGCAATTGGCGATAAGCGTCGGCAGGTCCCAGTGCTGGCCCCACAGATAGGTTACTAAACCGAATTTCATCTTCGAACCGGGTTTTTCGGCTCCAAAGGCCTTAAACGGCGACGTTATCGAAGCCGCCGCGCCAAGCCCGAGGGCCGTCGACAGAAAATTCCGGCGGGATTGGTTCTGCATGGTCATGTCTCCTTCTATCTGCTCATACGTACGCGTCATTTTGCGTGAATCTTGAGCGAGTCCGTGCTGTCGACTCGGAACCGTCCGCATATCGCCCCAATAAGCCATTACCATACCAGCTTCGACGGTCACTCCCTTTGTTATCATGCAGGGCCCTTTCAGCGCAAGTTTTTATCCCAGTCCAACCATGCGCGAGGCGCCCCGGGCTCTGGATGTCCTGTGCCGTCCTTCGAGGCGCTCAGGAAAGGTGCGTTGAACAACGAAAGGGCATCCTCTATCGTATGCGGGCTGGGTTGGGCAATCGGAACGTGGCCGGAAGCGCATAATCCAAGAGGAAACCGTGTTACACATGATCAAACGAGGCCATTTTGCCGAAATTGCGCTGCAGGGGGTTGTGATAGTGGGCATGTGGGCGATCTTTCCGGTCTTCCAGGCGGGGGCGCAACCGGCCCTCGATGAACTGGAGCGCGTGTTCACGGAAGTCCCCATGGAAGCGCGCCGGTGGACCGGCCCCCTGTTCTGGCTGCATGGCGACGAAAGCCGCGAGCGGCTGGAAATGTACCTGGGCAAGGTCGCTGAGGGCGGCAACGGATGTTTCACCGCGGAGTCGCGCCCCCACAACGACTGGCTCGGCGAGGGGTGGTTCCGCGATTTGGGCATTTGCCTCGAAGCCGCCAAACGTCACAACCTCGACATGTGGATATTTGACGAGAAATGGTGGCCCAGCGGCGAGGCAGGCGGACGCGTCCCCGCCGAATATGCCAGCAAGAGGCTCCAAGCCGCCGTCTTCGAAAATGCCGGGGCCATCCCGCCGTCGGTGGAGAATCTGGTTGCCGTCATTGCGGGCCGGGCAAAAGGCGAGGGATGGGATGGGAACTCGCTCCTCGACCTCACGCGAGATTTCAGTGACGGCATACTTGATACGACGCTGCCAAAAGGCTTCCAGATTGCCGCCTTCACATGGGCACTGGGACCGAAGCGGGGAGAAAACTATCTGGTCGACGGAGCCAGCCAAGCCGCGGTGGACTGGTATCTCGACACCGTGTACCAGCCGCATTATGACCGTTTTCCAAACGATTTCGGACCCACAATCAAAGGATTCTTCTACGACGAGCCGGAGACGTACGGCGATTGGGGCACGGAGGTGATCCCGATGCTGAACGAGCTCGGGGTAGACTGGAAACGCGCGTTCATTGCGAAGAAGCTCACCTTGGCGGACCCCGACGAGCAGACGGCCGCGTTGTTTAAGTACAATTTCGCGCTGGCGGAGGCTTGGGGCCGAACGCTGTATGGAGGAATCACGAACTGGTGCCACGAGCACCATGTGCGGTCCATCGGCCACTTCCTCGAGCATGCGGACTGTCCGCTGAGCCAGGATTTGTGCGCGGGCGACATGTTCCAGCTGGAGAAGTACAGCGACATGGGCGGCATCGACGCAGTGTTCGACCAGTTCATCATGGGCAAACGCGTGGCGCGCGACCACCCGACATGGCAGACGCCGAAGCTGGGGAGTTCCATCACCCACGCCTATGGCAAGCCCGGCGACGTCACCATGGTGGAAATATTCGGGGCAAGGGGGCAAGACCTCACCTATCCGGAAATGAAGTGGTGGGCCGATCACATGCACGTGTCGGGCGTGAACTTCTTCATCCCCCACTCATTCAATCCGCGCGCCCCTGACGACACCGATTGCCCGCCGTATTTCTATAATGGCGGCTTCGAGCCCCGATGGCCCCTGTACCGGGTGTTCGCGGACTATACGGCGCGGTTGAGCCACGTGCTGACCGGCGGCCGGCACGTCTGTCCCGTCGCGCTGTTATACCTTGGCCAGAGCTGCCACGCAGGCAAAGCCGTGCGCCCTGACACCATGAGCGAGGCGCTGCAGGACGCCTTGTATGATTGCGACTGGATTCCCTACGAGGTGTTCGAAAAGGACATGCGTATCAGCGGCCCGTTGCTGAACCTTCGCGATGAGAAATACCACATCCTGATAGTGCCGCCCGTCGAAACCATCCCATACGAAACGTTGCTGAAGGCCCGGGATTTCTTCGAATCGGGCGGCGTGGTCGCAGGATACGGTTTCCTGCCTTCGAAGTCCGCGTCGCTCGGCCGCGGTTCCGGGGAGATCGCGGACCTCGTGCAGGCGCTATGGGGCGGCGCGGAGCCGTCGATAAATCCTTGCCGCACGGCGCCTTCGGGCGGAAAATCATTTCTGCTGCCGGAGTCCGTGACGCCCGAGATGTTGCAAACAGTGTTCAGAGACGAGGCGGGCATTCACGCGACCCTCGAAGTGGTCGAAGGCGACACGGGGAACTGGCTGCACGTCCTGCACCGGGTCAAAGATGAACGCGACGTGTTTTTTGTTGCCAACCAGGTGTACGAGGGACCGGCCAGGACGTTCACCCTGCGCGCTCAAGCCAAGGGGTTTCCCGAGTGCTGGGATCCGCTGCGCAACGATATTTCCGCCCTGCCGTTCACGCGCATCAGCGAAAACGAAGCCGAGTTCAAACTCACCCTGGAACCCCTCGAAAGCGTGTTGCTCGTGTTCACGCCTGAATCCCGTTCGAAACCAGCGCGAATCCAGGAAAGCGGGGCCAAACCAAGGCGCGTGCTCGACCTGGCGCGGACAGGCGAAGCCAAGACGCCGGAACCTGCGGCGCTCTCCCTGGAAGGGTGCAAGTGGGTATGGCATCCCGGCGAGAACGCCCTCACCAACGCCCCTCCCGGCATGCGGTACTTCCGCAAAACCGTGTCGCTGCCGGACACTTCGGGGCTCGCGTCGGCCCGGGCTCTGCTCAGCGCCGACAACGCCTTTGTCCTCTTCGTGAACGGCAACGAGATTGGCCGAAGCGCGCCCGGAGACGAAGCGTGGAGGCAACCGCAGGAATTCCAGCTTACAGGCGCCCTTCGCGCAGGCGACAACGTGCTTGCAATTGCCGCCGAGAACACGAGCGGCAAGGACAATCCCGCCGGAGTGATCGGACGGTTCGAGTTCCACTTCACTTCGGACAACGTTGTCTTCCAGATTAACCTGGACGCTTCGTGGCAGGCCTCCCGGGAAGCTCCGGACGGTTGGAACGCGTCCGTCGAAACGCCGGGAACGTGGCTGGCGGCCGCCGAGGTCGTGCAGTACGGCGATGCCCCCTGGGGTCATGTCGGCAAGCCCCTGAGCCGTCCGGCCAACCCGTTCGAGGGCGTGTTTGCCCTGCCCGAGGGCGTCGATCTGGCCAAGGAGCGGGTCTGCGTCGAGATGGACGGCGTATTCGAAGGCGCGCGGCTTACCGTTAACGGCGCTTATGCCGGCGGCGTCATCGGCGCCCCCTTCCGCGTCGACATCACCCGGCATCTCGCCTCCGGCGAGAACAAGCTGCTCATCGAACCCTATGCGCCGGAAACCGTGCGCCTGGCATTGTATGACTGAACAATGACGGACACCGGTCGAGGCCTCGCAGTCCGACCGTACGCTTGGACTCGTGCTTGAGTGCTCGGCCGTCCACTCACGCAATGCCATATTGCCCCAAAAACCGGCCCTGCAGGTTTCTTACGTATACGGCAGTTTCCAGGGTTTGCGATAGTCGCATTCGACGAGACGGTTGGCTTCGCGGTTGTCTTTGACGCGCTCGTTTTCGGCGTCCCAATGGATCTCGCTGCCGGAGCGAAGGGCAAGGTTGCCCAGGTGGGCAACGGTCGAGACGTAGTGCCCCAGTTCAAGGTGTTCGACGGGGTCCTTGCGCGTCTTCATGCAATCGAGGAAGTTGCGGACGTGCGCCGGGCGCGGGTCGGGGCTCTCGGGGTGCTTGGCCGCTTCAAGGCTGTTCTTCTTGGGCTCGGGGATGATTTCCCATCCGCCACCGTCGATGATGACGGTGCCTTCGGTGCCGTTGAACAGCATTCCGTGGGGGCGTCCGCCAGGCCCGAGACCTCCGAGCACCATCTGTTCGAAGACGAGGGTGTATTCGGGAAACTGGTATACGGCAACCTGGGTATCGGGGGTCTCGCTATTGTCGTCGGCGACGTATTTCCCTCCCGAGGAACTCACGCGCAGAGGGATTTGCGGTCCCATCGCCCACAGGCAGATGTTGAGCAGATGCACGCCCCAGTCGGTCATCAGCCCGCCGGCATAATCCCAGAACCAGCGGAAATTGAAGTGGAACCTGTTGGGATTGAACGGCCGTTTCGGAGCAGGTCCGAGCCAGAAGTCGTAATCGACCGTGGCAGGGGGCTCGCAGTCGGCCGGGTTGCCGATGCCGCCGACCCAGTCCAGGTATGCCCAGGCACGGACCAGGCGGATTCGGCCCAGCTTGCCGGATTGCACGAACTCGACGGCGTCGCGGAAGTGGTCGCCGCTGCGCCAGTGCGTGCCCATCTGTACCACGCGCTTGTTCTCGCGGCAAGCGGTCAGCATAGCCCGGCCTTCCTGAATGTTCTGCCCGAGCGGCTTTTCGACGTAGACGTCCTTGCCCGCTTGGCATGCATAGACCGTCGGCAGGGCGTGCCAATGGTCGGGCGTGGCCACCAGCACAGCGTCGATATCGTTGCGGTCGATCACCCGCCGGAAGTCTTTGACGATGTCGGGTTTGTTGCCGCGCATGCCCTCGACGATCTTGGCGGCCTCCGCGGACTGTGCATCGTCAACGTCGCAGATGATGGGACACTCGACCTCGGGGTTGATGAAGAACGTGCGGAGGTCAACGCGTCCTATGCCGCCGCAGCCGATGAGTCCGAGGCGGATCTTCTCGCTCGGGGGGACGGTGTCTCCAGCGCCCGCCTGTTGCGCCATCAGCAGCGGGCCGGCGGCCAGGCCAAAAGCGGAGTTTCTGAGAAAATCGCGGCGGGTATGGCTCGGCATGGGACTTCTCCTTTCCCCGATGATGGGTGCCTTGCAAAGAACAGTATACCGGAGCACGCGCAAAGAACAAGCACGTCCGGTGGCGATGCCCCCGGCTATTCAAATTGCGCCCCCGTGCGGGGTCCTGCATCGAACGAGAGCGCCTGTCAGGGACTCGCCGTGCACGCTCCGCCAAAGGTCTCAGCCGCCCAGTTGCTTTGGCGGCGGCAGGAAGGTGTGAAGGGTGCGAAGGGATTGGAAACCGCGCCACAGCGGAGGGCTCTCCAGAGCGCCCAAGACGCGTAACATGGGGCCTCCGGAGCGCCGAAGGCGCGTCACATACCAGCCTGGCCTGAAGGGCCAGGGGATCGGATTCAAAACAGCCAAGAGGGCTGAAGGCCCGAAACATAGCGTGAATTGAACGGCCAGGCGACGCGATGTTCCGGGCTTTCAGCCCTGTGGGATTCTTTTGGGGGGCCGGTTTCCTTGGCCTTCAGCCAAGGCTGGTATGTTACGCGCCTTCGGCGCTCAAGAGGTGACAACGGTATCGTGGGGGGTATGTTTCACGCCGTTGGCGCTGGGGAACGGGAATCCCTTTCCCCAGGCCTTCGGCGCTGTAAGGGCTGGCATGATACACACCGTTGGCGATGTAAAGACTGTTGCGTTACGCGCCTTCGGCGCTGTGTCGGACTGTTGTGCCCAGGCGGGAATGTCCCAAGAGCGAGCCGGGATATGTGCCGGTGCCACATCGCCCACGAACTCCCGACCGGCGAGGGCGCCGGTCCCACACGAGGAGGCGGGAACCCGTTACGACAACGTCTTGTTTCTGCATCGGGCTTTCACCTCTCCTGCCCCTGTAACTCCCGCCCTGGGACATCGATTGTCCCCTTCTCCAGCCCCGCAAGGGGCGGCAGGCCGTAGCCCAGGGCCAGCCACGCGGAACGCGTGGCGCAGCCCTGGGAAGACGCATCCCCCACCTCCAGCCCCGCAGGGGCGGCAGAGGCCGGTGGCACGGCGTTCTGAGGCAATTGTGAAGATAGATGCGCGAAAAGCGCATTCCGGTATAATGCGCGGATGCAAGAGCGGCAGGGCTGCCGAGGCAATAGGCCGGCGCCAGCCGTCGAACTGGCGAGAATCAAATCTTACTCACGAAAAGGAGAATGTGATGCACGCGCACCTGTTTGCGATCTCGATGGCATGCCTGGCCGCGGCGGCGCAGACGGATACCCTCATGTACAAGGGAGAGCTTATCTTTCCGTTGGAGGATTGGCACAACCACGGCTCCTGTATCGTGGAATGTCCAAATGGCGACCTGTTGGCATGCTGGTTCCATGGTTCCGGCGAACGGCAGTCTGACGACGTGCTGATCCGGGGCGCCCGCAAACCTAAGGGCGCGGAGGCCTGGTCTGAGCCGTTCCTGATGGCGGACACGCCCGATTTCCCCGATACCAACTGCTGCATGATCATCGATCGGCAGGAACGGTTGTGGCTGTTGTGGCCCACAATTCTGGCCAATACATGGGAAAGCGCCCTGATGAAGTACAAAATCTCGTCCAATTACATGCAGCAGGAGGGCCCGCCCGAGTGGGATATGATGTATGTCCTGCATCCGAAGCCGGGCGACAATTTCCAGGAAGTGGTCACGCGGAAAACCGACGAGTATCTGGCTTCCATCCAGATTCCCGAGGAGATGGCAAAGGAGGTCGAAACCTGGAAACAGCGCAACATCGAGCAAGCCGGCGACAAGTTGACCAGCCGGCTGGGCTGGTTCACACGCGCACATCCCTGCATTCTCGACGATGGCCGGATGCTCGTGGGCCTTTACTCGGACGGTTTCTCGTTTTCGCTGGTGGCGATCACGGACAACTGGGGCGACACATGGTCGTTCAGCGAGCCGATCGTGGGCGGCGGCAACATTCAGCCCAGTTTTGCACGCCGCAAAGACGGCACCCTCGTGACCTTCATGCGCGACAACGGGCCCCCTCCCAAGCGCATTCTGGTTTCTGAGTCCCAGGACCGTGGCGAAACGTGGAGCGTCGTGCAGGATCACCCCACTCTCAGCAATCCGGGCGCAGGACTCGAGATCATGGGGATGCGCGATGGTGACTGGGTCCTGATTTACAACGACGTGCCGCAAGGACGCCACAGCCTCGCGGTGTCTTTGTCGGACGACGAGGGCAAGACCTGGAAATGGACCCGCCATCTGGAACTGGTTGACAAGAACAAGGGCAGCTTCCACTACCCCTCGATTGTCGAAGCCAGCGACGGGAGTCTGCACTGCACGTACAGCTACTTCATCGAGGGCGGCGGTGACAAGAGAAGCAGATCCATCAAGTACGCGACGTTCAATAAGGCGTGGATCAAGCAAGGCGACCCACAGTAAGGGCCAGGATTGGCCGGCAATACACAATGGCAGTCGAAACGCGTTCCATAGAGAAGGCTGATGCGCCGCGCCGCATCCGCACAGTGACCGCCCGTGGGTTAATCCTCAATCCAGGTCTCGTGGGTCTGAAATTCCCTGGCGGCGTGATGGCGGCAAGGCAGGCCATCATTGACGTACTGTCTCACACCGGCCCGTTCGAAGCATCCTGTTGGCGGGATGCAAGCGCGTGGGAATCGGCCAAGTGAGACGCCCGCGATTCGCTCTGCTGCTTCTTGTCTCGCTTGCCGCCTGTCAATCGACGAGCCCGCCGTTCGATGTTCGCCCCGGCGCGGCACATGACCATGAGTGCACTATCGCGACGTGGAACGTTTACGGTTATCCGGAAACGGACGCAGACCGGCGCGCATGGTTCTCGACGCGCCTGGCCGAACTGGACCCTGAGGTCCTGTGCGTGCAGGAGATCGCCAACCAGAAACGGGTCGATGCGTTCCTTGCCACCGAGGCGGGTTTTGTGGCAGCGGCATTCACGGATTCGCAGGACGGGCAGGACAACGCCATCTTCGCCAAGGCCGGGGTTGCCTTGATTGACCTGCCCGACCCGGAAGGGTTCCAGCATCCCGCCCAGGCTGCCTATGTTTCCTGCAATGGGTTAGACCTGGTGATCATCACCATTCATTTGTCGTGGTCGGACAAGGACAGGCGCGAGGCGGAAAAACAGTTGTTGGGAGAGGTGGTGGCTCAATACATGGCCATCGACCCCGATGTCATGGTGGCCGGGGATTTCAACACGACGGAGAAAGACATCGAAGACCTCGCGTCCGCCATCGGCATGGTGGTAATGCTCCCCGAAGACCAAAAGGGTGTCGGCACCACGGATGGAGGCAATCGAAACGACCATTTTCTCATTTCCCGCGATTTGGCGGAAGAAGAAGCCGTTTCCTGCCGCATTGAGACTTTTGACGGTCATGATCACACCCTCGTTTTCCGCGTCTCTGACCATCTGCCGGTATTGGCACGATTTCGCACCAGCGAAGCTTTTCGTGACCGTAACTGAGGACGTCTGACGGCCGGAGGCAACGTATCCGTGTTCCAGACAACGCCGCGCCACGTGCCGGGGTTTTGACAAGTACGGCCTCTTAAACTAGACTGAACCGTGGGCGGGTTTCACTAGTGCAAGAACCCGCGGGCCGCGGCATAACGAGGGTTCGGAGGCACATGATGGCGATGAGTCACGATTCCGAGAGAGAAAGGGCTATGGCACTCGCGGAAGATTCCCGCGAGGCCGAATGGGCCCATCCGAGCTTTGTCGCCGAGTTGTTCCGCGGGGTGTTTCGCTGGGATCTGCTCCATCCCTTCCCCGAGCAGAGCGCGGAAGACAAGCGCATCGGCGATGCGTACATCAACAAGATCCGGGAAGTTCTCGAACAATACATTGACCCCTCGGAGGTGGACCGGTCAGGCGACCTCCCGAAAGAAGCCCTGCTCGCCCTGGCGGACGCGGGAGCGTTCGGACTCAAAATCCCGAAGGAATACGGCGGCCTGGGCATGTCTCAGACCAACTACAACCGCATCATGGCGTTCATCGCCAGTTACTGCAACTCGACGGCCGTATGCCTCTCGGCGCATCAGAGCATCGGGGTGCCGGAGCCGCTGAAATGGTTCGGAACCCCGGAGCAGAAGAAGAAATACTTTCCCCGTCTGGCCAAGGGCGCGGTCTCCGCATTCGCCTTGACCGAGCCGCAGGTGGGCTCCGACCCGGCCAAGATTCGCACCACTGCCGAGCTGTCCGAAGACGGAACCTACTACACCCTCAACGGTGAAAAACTCTGGTGCACCAACGGGCCCTACGCCGAGATCTTGATCGTCATGGCGCTGACCGCGCCTAAGATCGTCGAAGGCAGGGAGAAACCGCAAGTCACCGCGTTTATTGTCGAAACATCGGAACCGGGTTTCGAAGTTGTCAGTCGCTGCGCCTTCATGGGCATCCGCGGCATCGCGAACGGCTTCCTTCGCTTCAACAACATGGAGGTTCCCGCCGAAAACATCCTCGGAAAACCCGGTCAAGGGCTGAAAATCGCTCTGACCACCCTTAATACCGGACGCCTGACCATGCCGGCCGCATCCGCGGCCGCCGGCAAAGTCTGCATGCATTTCGCGCAGAACTGGGTCAACGAACGCGTACAGTGGGGCGCCCCCATCGGCAAACACCAGCCTGTCAGCAAGATGCTCGCCGAAATGACTGCCGACACCTTCGCCATGGACAGCATAAACGCCCTGGCCTGCGCCATGGTGGATCAGGGCGGCGTCGACGTGCGGCTCGAAGCTGCCATGGCCAAGTATTACTGCAGCGAGACGGCATGGCGCATTCTCGACGACTTCGTGCAGGTCCGCGGCGGACGCGGCTACGAAACGGCCGAATCGCTTGGCGCGCGCGGCGAAGAACCCATCCCCGCCGAGCGCATGTTTCGCGATGCCCGCATTTCGCGCATTATCGAGGGGACCAGCGAAATCATGCGGCTCTTCATTGCCCGAGAGGCCATGGACACGCATGTCAGGCGCCTTATGCCTATCATGACGGGCAAGGGGCCCAAGGGCAAACTGATATGGGAGGCCTTGACGTTCTACGCCAAATGGTATCCCAAAGTGTTGTTGCCCACCTCCGTTTCGCTCAACGTGCGGCATCTTTCGCCCAAGAACCAGGACCATGTGATATTTGTAGCGCGAACCTGCAAAAAGCTCGCGCGAACCTTGTTTCACACCATGGCGAAATACCGGCAAAAGCTGGAACGCGAACAGCTTGTTCTACAGGCCCTGGTCGACATCGGCACGGACCTGTTTGCCATGGCCGCATTGCTGTCGCGGACCGAACACGAGCTCAAGGCCCGAACGGACGACGAGCAGTTGCAGGATATGGCCGACCTGTTCTGTATGAATGCGCGCAAGCGTATCAACGACAACTTCAAGAACTTGAAGCGCACGCAAGGCAAAGCCATCTACAAAGTCGCCAAAGCCTTCATGGAAGGCAAGTATCGTTGGATGCTCGACGGCGTCTACTCCAATTTCCCGCCTGCGAGCAGGCCTGCGCGCATAACCCTGCCCGCCGAGCCGGAGAAGGCGGAGCAACCCGAACTCGAGCCCCAACAGCAGGAATCTCCCCCGTCGGAAAAGTAGGCTCTGCCTTCCCAAACCCCAAGGAATGCGCGGAGCCGCACCACCCCGCAGGGCGCCTCCGCTTTGACGCGTCCAGGACGTGAGGAGAGGGTCTCCATGAACGTTCGAAAAAAGACGGCGGTGCGCGCGGCAGCTAATAATGTCATACCGCTGATCGCACTTCTGTTGCTCGGCCTTTGGCTTCTCAAACCCGCGTGGCGGTCATCTGCCGATCGAAACCGCCCCGACAGCACGCGCAGCCAAACCACGACTACCGCGCCGCATCCTGAAGACGGGCAGGGCCGGCCGCCCCGTAGCGACGCTTCGACTAGTGCCCAAGCCGCGGACAATGCCCTCAAGACTGCTTTCGACAACCAGCAAAGCGGCGTTCAAGTTCAGGCGGAGGGGGTCGTGACGAGGATATTGTCCGACGATCTGGACGGTTCACGGCATCAGAGATTCATTCTGCGCCTCCGAACCGGCCAGACGGTGTTGATCAGTCATAACATAGATGTGGCGCCCCGAATAGAGGATCTCAAGACCGGGGATAGAGTGGAGTTCTATGGTCAATATGAGTGGAACGCCAAAGGCGGCACGGTTCACTGGACCCACCATGATCCCGATGGTTCTCACATGGGCGGATGGCTAAAACATCGCAGCAGAATGTACCAATAGCCACGCAAGACATCCGCGGCACACCCCCCGCCTATCCCCAGTATTTGCGCGCCCGTGAGGCCCCCCTCCCCCGCTTGCGTAACTCCGGCCGGAATTGGATAATGGCGCAGCGCAGCGAGTGGATAGCTTCTCTATGGCGGCGGCAGCGCGCCTGCCGCTGACGAACGCGGAACAAGACGGGAGTGACCAGGATGGCCGAGCCAGCCGATACCGCCCAGATGATTGCCGAACTAGTCGCGACCACGCCATTCGTGGATACGCACGAGCACCTCATGGAGGAAGCCCGGCGCCTTGAAGCAAGGGCCGACCCCGAAGGCAAGAAAGGCCCGATTTCCGATATCGGCATCCTTTTCTCGCATTATTCCGACTCAGACCTGGTCGTCGCCGGCATGCTTCCGGACGACTTGCAGAAGGTCCGGACGGCCACGATGCCTCCCAAGGAGAAGTTCCGCCTGCTTGCGCCTCACTACGCGGCCGCGCGTCATACCGGGTACCTGCGCAACGTCCGCGAATCCCTGCGGCTTCTGTATGGTGAGGACGACTTGACCGAAGCCAACTGCGAGAGCATTTCCGAAAAGATCGCGGACGGCGTCAAACCCGGGTTCTACAAACACATCCTGCAGGACGTCGCAAACATCGAATACTGCCAGGTCAACAACCTGGAAGTCCCCGTCTTTTGCGAGACCGAAATGCCTGAACTTCTTGCCCAGGACATCAGTACCGTTCCGCTGTGTACGGGCCTCGATATTGTGCAGGTCGAGCGTCTTGCGGACCGCGAAGCCTATTCGCTCAAGGATTGGCGCGAGATCATCGATTGGTGTTTTGCGACTTTCGGGCCTCGCGCCATCGCAACCAAGAATCAGTGCGCCTATGGACGTGCCCTGGATTTCGCCCAAGTCTCCGAGGAAGACGCCGCGCCGCTCTTCGAACGCCTGCTGACCAAGGGCGCTGATGACCTGTCGCGCGAGGAACGAAAAGCCGTCGAGGACCATCTCTTTCATTACTGCATCGACAAGGCCGCCGAATACGGCCTGCCTGTGAAACTGCACACCGGCTATTACGCAGGGCACGGCGGCATGCCGCTCAACCGGGTTCGCACCAACGCCGGCGATTTGTGTCCGGTTATGCGAGCCCACATGAATGCCAAGTTTGTGCTGTTCCATATCGACTACCCATACCAGGACGAGGCCATTGCCCTTGCGAAACATTATCCAAACGCGTACGTCGACATGTGCTGGGCGTGGATCGTGAGTCCCCATGCCTCGATCCGGTTCCTGAAGGAGTATCTCATGGCCGCGCCCGCAAACAAGCTGTTCACGTTCGGCGGCGACTACAGGCCCGTCGAAATGGTGCCGGGCCACGCCGCCATAGCCCGCCAGGGCCTCGCGCAGGGTATCACGGAACTTGTGCGCGAAAAGTGGCTTGATATCGATGATGCGCCCGGGCTCATCGACCAAATCATGCGAGGCAACGCCCATGCCATCTATGACCACACAGACACGCTGAACCACTGGCGAACTCAGAAAAAGACTGCTTAGGAACGGGACTGCATGACCCCATCCGTAGATCCCCTCTTGCGTTCAAGGCTGATTGACGAGATTCTGCCCCAAGTCGAACGCCCCTCCCGCTATCTCGGAACCGAGTTGAACGCGATCCACAAGGACCCTGGCGCGGTCGATGTGCGCATCGCGCTGGCCTTTCCAGACCTCTACGACATCGGCCTTGGCAATCTGGGGCTGCTGATACTCTATGCCATCCTCAACGAGCTTCCCTGGTGCTGGGCCGAGCGCGCCTACGCGCCGGCCCCCGATATGGAGGCCGCGTTGCGCGACCGCCAGATCCCCCTGCTTTCACACGAGTCAAAGACGCCGCTCCGCCAGTTGGACGGCATAGGGTTCACCCTGCAATCCGAGCTGACCTACACCAATATTCTCAACATGCTTGACTTGGCGCGTGTCCCGTTACGCGCATCCCAGCGAAGCGACGATGACCCGCTGGTGTTTGCGGGGGGACCGTGCGCTTTCAACCCCGAACCCCTGGCGCCCTTCATGGACTTCTTCGTCGTTGGCGACGGAGAGGAAGCGGTCGTCGAGGCGGCGCAGGCGCTTCGAGAGACCACGGGCAAACCGCGAACGGCAGCGCTCGAGGCTCTGGCGCGTATCGAGGGGGTGTATGTTCCCGCCTTGTACCCCGTGGAAACGCTTTCAGACGGGTGCGTCGTTCCCGCGCGGGATGCACAGCCGGTCCGGAAGCGGCTTGTCCGCGAACTCGATGCCGCGAAGTACCCCACGAAGCTGATTGTGCCTTTCACACAGCAGGTGCATGACCGCGCCGTCCTCGAGGTACTGCGGGGCTGCACTCACGGTTGCCGGTTCTGCCAGGCAGGCATGACTACCCGTCCGGTACGCGAGCGCGGCCTTACGACCCTCGATAGCCTTCTCGACGCTATCATCCGCGAAACCGGTTACGAAGAGACGTCCCTGCTCTCGCTCTCCACGTGCGACTACTCTAAAGCACAAGAGCTGGTGCATCAGGCGGCCGCCCGCGCTGCCGAGGCCGACATGAGCGTGTCGTTGCCCTCGCTGCGCCTGGATACGTTCGCCGTGGACCTGGCCGACAAGATCGCGGACATCCGCCGGAGCGGCCTTACGTTCGCCCCCGAAGCCGCAACTCCCCGGTTGCGCGCCGTTATCAACAAATGGATACCCGACGAGGACCTCTTCACCACCGCCGAAGAGGTGTTCCGCCGGGGCTGGAAACACCTCAAACTGTATTTCATGATCGGCCTGCCCACCGAAACGGACGAGGATGTGCTTGCCATCGTGGACCTCTGCCGGCGAACGCTCGAGCGCGTCCGCAAGATTGACCGGGGCGCGCAGATCAATACGGGCGTATCAACATTCATCCCCAAACCGTTCACCCCTTTTCAATGGTCGGTCCAAATAGGTCTGCAAGAAACCCGGCGCAGGCAGACGCTCCTGCATGGAGGTTTCGCTGCGCACCGGGCAATCCGGTTTGGCCGTCACAATCCGCACTCATCCCTGATCGAGGGGCTCATCACGCGCTCCGACCGCCGGGCAGCAGACCTGCTCGAGTCCGCCTGGCGTCACGGCGCCCGCTTCGACGCGTGGGACGAGTGGCGCAATCTGCCCGCATGGGAGCTGGCGCTCGAAGATACGGGGTTCTCCATCGAAGACGCCCTTCGCGCGCGCGACCCGGATGAACGCCTGCCATGGGACCACATCGACGCGCTTGTTTCCAAGGCATGGCTGTACAGTGACTGGGAAGCCGCGTTGCGAGGAGAGTACGCGCCCGATTGCAGGGGAGGCGCATGCCGGAACTGCGGGCTCAACGAAACCGAGCGTGCGCTCTGTCAAAGCATGTGGATGCGCGCCGCCGAGGCGGAAATCGAGGCCGCACGCGCCGCACCCGAGCTGCCCCCCCCCAACACCGAAAGACGCGAGCCCCCCGCAGTCCAGCGTTTGCGTTTTCGCATCGGGCGCAGCGGCGAAGCCCGGTTCTTGTCCAACCACGAGCTGATAACCGTATGGGTGCGGGCATTGCGTCGCGCGAACTTCCCGCTATCCTATTCGCAAGGATTTCATGCTCATCCCAGGGTAACGTTCTCAGCCGCCCCCGCCGTCGGGGAAGAATCGGTCTGCGACTATATGGACGTGGTGCTTCGGGCCTTTGTGCATCCCAAGGAAGCCATCGAACGCCTGGCGCGCGCCCTGCCACCGGGGTTAACCGCGTTCGAGGCGGATACCGTGCCCATCAAAGCCCCCGCCCTCATGGCAAGCGTAACCGGTTTTTCGTACACGCTCGAGACCAAAGACGACCCTGCCGCGCTGCAGCACAAAGTCGAAGAGCTGCTCGCCCGTCCGCATATCGAGGTCGAGCGCGAAGGCAAGAAGAACCGCAGAGGGGGCCGGCGCGTCTCGATGGTGAATGTCCGGCCCATGATCAAGCGCATGGCGGTGAAAACAGGACCTGCCGGAGCGGTCCTGGAACTCGAAATGCGCCGTGTGAATGCCCGGGGCGTGCGGATACGCGAGCTCCTTGAACTGCTGGATCTGAGCGCCGCCTCCGTCCGCGTCACGAAGCGCGCCACATACCTCGCGGAAGACGAATAACGGCCATCCAAGAGTCAGTGCTGACAAGGGCGCGCTTTCTGAGACTCTGTTCGGAAGGGCCGGCAGCGATTCCCGCCTCCTTGGAAAACCGGGCCCCATGTGTTACATTTGATTTGGCAGTCAAATGGGGAACACGGATGCTTACGGGGTTCATCACACTGCTCATCACCGATGTGATGCTGCTTCTCATCATCCAGCTGGTGGGATCGCTCTTCGCAAACAAGCGGCGCGAGTTTCCGCTTCACTACGCCGTGCTGATGCTTGTCTTTTGTTGCGTCGCCCACTACGCGGCTACGTCTGTGATGGCCAATGGTATGGTCGAAGATAGTGACCGGTGGCTCGTCCTGGCGGCCACGTTCGGGTGCGGGGCCATTCCCATTGCCGCGTATGTCACGACAGTGTTCCACCATCCCGCTCTGGCGCGCACCGTCAAACGCGAAGATGCACTCGCCGAAGCCCGAAAACTCGAGGCCGGCGGCGACATCAAGGAGGCCCTGCGCTCGTATTGCGCCTTCCTCGATGTCAACCCCGAAAACCACGGTGTATGGTTCGAAGCCGCGCATATGCTGATCCGCCACGGGGAGTTTGCCCTCGCCCGAAACATCCTCGTGAAGATGAGAGACCGCTTCGGCGAGGATCGCGAGATTGCCCCCAAGATACAGGAACTATGGCGAATGCTGCCCCGCCCCTCTGCCCCCGGCGCTCCGGTAACCCGCACAGCTCCGAAGGATCCCGACGCAGCCCTCCGTGAGCTCATCGTCCTTCGAAAAGCCGGGATAATCACCGAGGAAGAATACCAGACCAAGAAGCAGGAATTGTTCGAGCTGTAACGGGGCCTGGGGTACACGTGCCCCCCAGGCAGCTTGCCGCCCGCAGCCGGCCGCCTTGTTCAACGCTCCAGGCGTGTCAGCCGCCCGGCGCCTCGAGCGTGCTCAGCCATTCTTCGGTGATCTTCTTCCCCAGTAAGAAGAATTTCCGGTCCGGATGCCACAGGACGAAGTTGCCGTTGCGGTTCGTGACGCTCGGGTACACGCCGCAGTCGGTCCGGGTAAGCGGCCCGATGCCCACGCCGCCGTTGTCAAACAGCTGCTTGGACTCGCTGAACCAGATCGGCTGTTCGGCATCAGGCCGGTATTCCCCGAGAGCAATAAACGCGGGTCGCCGGTTCTTGCCCGTCTCCTCGCGCTTGGACCCCTCAAAATGCCCATCATTGTTGTGGTGAAGCAATACGTAGCGCCCCTCTGCGTATTGGTAGATCGGACAGCAGCAGAGCGGTTCAGGGATAGGCAAACCGTGGTCGCGGCGCAACAGCGGGCGCGGGCTGCACCAGGTGCGGCCATCATCCTCCGAAAG
>DAOLNV010000022.1:56749-61573 GCA_035416745.1 Candidatus Hydrogenedentota bacterium
ATGGTCTGTGGTGTGGACCACGATTTCCCCATGTCGTCGGAATAGCACCCGTCCATGGTGCCCGTATGCTGGTGGACCACGTCGTCAATGCCCTGATACTGGTTCCAGAGCACATAGATCCGGCCCGACTTCGAAATCAGCGGGAATCCCCAACTTGACATGAAACCTTCGCCCGGCCGGGCGGGACCTACGATACGCAAGGGCGCCGGCCAGGTGATCCCTTCATCGTCTGAGCGCGAGAACATGATGCGGTGATCGCCTTTGCCCTCGTAGCTGCTTTGGGTCCAAACCGCCATCAGGGAGCCGTCCGGCCCGTCAAACACCAGAAAATGCTCGTTTCCCGTGTCGAACGTCGACCCGTCAACGCTCCCGGGCCGGTAAACGACATAGTCGGGCGCGGTCCGTGCTATTTCGCGGTCCAGGATCTCGCCCACGCTTGGATCTCCTTCCTGGGCCTGAGTCTCAGGTTCCCCGGCGCTGGATTCGGCCCCCTGCGCCAACATCGCCAAAATCATTGCCGTAACGATCAGAAGTAAACCAGACCGTAGGGTTATCCTTAGCACTGTATTCCGAGCCTCCATTGCAGTTTGCGCGTCGACGGAACCGGTTCCGGCCCCTTCTCGGTGTAATTTACTACCCTGGCTCAAGGTTTTCCATGTCGTGCATTACCAAGGCTTCGTACCACGCGGCTGCAAAGTGCGCGCTTGCGAAAACCACCGGGGATGATCTACATTGCAGGGCCTCAAGCACATAACCGAAGGAGGGGGTCCGATGTCAAAGCTTCGCGTGTTCCTAGCGTGTCTCTTGGGATCAATTGCCATTGCGGTTGGTGTAAGCGCCGAGGTTACGCTCCATCCGCTCTTTTCCGACCACATGGTGCTTCAACAGGGCGAGCGGATTCCCGTCTGGGGCAAAGCGGCGCCGGGCGAGAACGTCACCGTAACCATCGACCGCCGCAAAGATGACGCCTGTGCAGACGAAAACGGCAACTGGATGGTCAAGCTGCGCAGCCTGCGCGCCGGCGGGCCCTACGAAATGACCGTGGCCGGCAAGAACAATACGTTGACCGTGAAAGATGTCCTCGTTGGCGAAGTCTGGGTCGGTTCCGGCCAGTCAAACATGGCGATGAACGTCCAGAGTTCGAACAATGCGGAGCAGGAAATCGCCAACGCGAACTACCCCAACATCCGTCTGTTCCAAGTGCCCACCAAGACGGCCGACACCCCCCAGGAAACGGTCGAAGCCCAATGGCAACTCACCACCCCGGAGACCATTCCCGGCTTCTCGGCGGCAGCCTACTTTTTCGGCCGCGAGCTTCATCAGCAATTGAACGTGCCCGTCGGCCTGATCCATACATCCTGGGGCGGCACACCCTCGGAAGCGTGGACAAGCCTCTGCACGCTCAAGGCTACCCCCGAAGCGAAGCCCATCCTCGACCGCTGGGACGATATCATCGCGAAGTACCCGCAAGCCCTCGAAGAGTTCAACAAGCAGATGGAGGAATGGAACAAAGCCGCCGAGCAGGCCAAGAAAGATGGCAAGGAGGCGCCTGCAAAGCCCCGTGCGCCGCTCGGCCCCGACCATCCTCACCGGCCCGCGAGCCTCTACAACGCCATGATCGCTCCGCTCATCCCCTACGCGATCCGGGGCGCCATCTGGTACCAGGGCGAGTCGAACGCAGGGCGGGCTTATCAATACCGCGCCATTTTCCCTGCAATGATCGAGGACTGGCGGGAGCACTGGAACCAGGGGAACTTCCCTTTCCTCTTCGTGCAACTGGCCAATTTCACCGAACGCAAGCCCGACCCGGGAGACTCGGATTGGGCTGAGCTGCGCGAGGCACAGTCGATGACCCTCAAACTCAAGAACACCGGCATGGCGGTCATTATCGACATCGGCGACGCGGCAGACATCCACCCCAAGAACAAACAGGACGTGGGCAAACGGCTTGCCTATTGGGCTCTGGACAAGACCTACAAGAAGGACGTCGTGCCGTCTGGTCCCCTGTACGATTCCGCGCGTTTCCGAAGCGGGAAAGCTACCATACGTTTCGACTATGCGGATGGCGGTCTCGTGTCCCAAGGAGGCGAACTCAAAGGTTTCGCCATAGCAGGTCCTGACCAGAAGTTTGTCTGGGCCAAAGCCGAAGTCGCAGGGAAGAAGAAGGTGACGGTCTGGTCTGAGCAGGTTCCCAACCCGGTTGCCGTGCGTTACGGTTGGGCGAACAATCCCGAGTGCACGCTGTATAACAAAGCCGGACTGCCGGCCTCGCCGTTCCGCACGGATGAATGGCCTGGCATCACAATTAACAACAAATAGCTCAATGGCGCGCGCCCGTGGATTCTCCCACGGGCACGCGCTTATTAGTGGCCAGGTCCGAATGTAGCGGGCCTGCAGGGAGGTATGTGAGGTGGAAATCGCGAAAACGGCGGCTTTTGTTCTGATGCTCGCGGCGTGTGTCCTGGCTGGAGCCGGCGAGAGCGCTCGACTCTCCCCCGAAGGGTTCACCATGATCGATGGTGCTCCGCGCCTCCTTCTCGGCAGCTATGAACTGCCGGAAGACGATGCCTTTCTGAAACGGTTGGCGGATAACGGCTTCAACTTCGTGCGCGGCAGGCCCGATGGCGCTGTCCTTGATAGAATACGCGCCGCAGGCATGTACGCATGGATTCCCCTCGGCCATTCCTTGGCCCTGAGCGAAGGGGACGCCGAAAAAGAAGCCCAGCTGCGACAAGGCATCGAACAGTACAAGAACCACCCTGCTCTGATTGCCTGGGAGGGCCCCGACGAAGCGCTCTGGCTGCAATGGTACAACGCCTTCCAGTGGAACATCTTCGAGCAGCCCATGCAGCTGCTTGCACTGATTCAGGAAGCCTCCTCGAAGCAAGAAGCGGCCGTGGCCGCGGACTGGAAGGCCAAGCACGCAAAAGCGGCCGACCTGGTCGCACGCGGGCTTTGGGCAGAAGGACAGGCTCTCTACGACGAACTCTGGCATGCCTTCGGCAGGGAGAATCCCAGCCCCGAGAAATCCCTTACCGTCTGCATTGCCCAGGCGCGCGAACTGGGCGAAGAACTCTCGCGCGGCTGGCGGGTTGTGCGCAGCGTCGACCCCGAAAACGTGTTCTGGCAGAACCACGCCCCCCGAAACACCATCCCCGCCCTGCAATGGTACAACCGCGAGGTGGACGCCGCGGGATGCGACATCTATCCAATGCCGTTCAACCGCGGGGTCATGCATTCGGACCTGCCCGACCGCAGTTTATCCTGTATCGGCGAATACACCGAACGAATGCAGGCCGGCGCACCGGGCAAGGCCGTCTGGATGGTCCTGCAGGGGTTTGGTTGGAAGGACCTCAACGACCCGTTCAATCCCAACGATGATGTTGGCGGCCGGCGTCCCACGTACGAAGAGTCCCGGTTTATGGCTTACGACGCAATTGTTCACGGTGCGAAGGCGGTTCTGTACTGGGGCGTGCACGTCCTGAAACCGGACGACCAACTATGGACCGACCTCCTCAAGGTGAGCCGCGAGCTGCGCGCGCTGGAACCGGGCATAGTGGGCACGCCGCCAGCGTCGCCGCCAATCTCCGTCAGCGACGACACCTACGCGTCCATCGGCAGCGAAGGTCCCGTGCTGATGTTGCGCAAGACGGGCGACGACTGGGTCCTCATCGCCGTAAACGAGTCTTACGTTGGAATCGGCTTCAACGTCTCCCAACTGCCGCCCGAGTTGAACGGCAAGACACTCCATCGCCTGTACACCGACGAAGCCGTAGCCGTCCAAGACAACGGTTTCCGCGATGGCATCAAAGGGTACAACATCCACGTCTACGCCACTTCCAGGCAGTTCGAGATGAAGGACCCGTGACCACAACCAAAACCTGAGAGTTTACACATGCTCGATTTCCGGGCCGCGTTTGTTCTTGTCGCGCTTGTGCTCGCCAGCCTGAGCGCCGGCGGCGAGCAGGGCATTCAAATTGTCCCCGGCGAAGATGGGGCGTTCGAGTACAGCGACGACTTCTCGACGCCGAAAGTCCTCGTAGACGCGTTCCTGGACAAATCCGGTCTCGAAGCATGGTCCCCAGGCCAGTTGACCAGCGCCGGACCCCTGAATCGGAGGTATATCATCTACCGATTCTACGGCGGCAATCCCATCAAGACCGTCAGTGTATCCGTCGAGCAAATGTCCAATGCCCGGAATCTGGGCGGCGTCACGCATCTCGAGGTCTCGAAGAATGGAGTGGACTGGGACGAGGCGGACAGCAGCACTCGTCTCGAACCGGATGCAAACGCTTGGCAAACGGGCGTTCTCGCGGTACCGGAAGGGAACAGAGCCGATTTCGCGGGCCGAGGCGAGTTCTGGCTGCGGCTTACCCTCGAAAATTACTCCGGACTTAAGACCAACCCATCGAATGTCGTCAAGAAACTCGCCGTCCGCATCGAGGTGGACCCCCATGCCGCACTGCAAACAGCAGGTGCGGAGTCCGCCGAACAGGCATGGGGAGACCTCCGCGCAAATACCGCCTGGCAAAGTGTTTCGCTGGACTGGCGTGATCCTGCAGCGTCTCGTGCTCCGCATTATTACGAGGACGTGGACGGGTGGCTCGTTGATGCAGCGCAACATCCGGCCCTTGACCCCGGCGAAACGGAAGGCTTTCCCATCTGGAAAGGCTACAGTCCGGACAAGCGTCCTGCCACAGGGCTCGCGGTGTTCCTCGAACTCGACGCAGGACCGGGACCCGTTATGGCGCGCATACTGGTCAGAACGTCGCAACAGGGATTCCGCAGACTCGCGGTCTATTGGGACGGCGAGAAGGCCGCAAC
>DAOLNV010000022.1:61673-65586 GCA_035416745.1 Candidatus Hydrogenedentota bacterium
GCCCCCCGCCGATTCCCAGGTCGTCGAAGGCCGTAAACGCCCCGACATGACCGGCGTCAGCCCTGGAACGGCCCTCACATTCCAATACATGCAGTGCATGTACACCGAGCATGAGGAGTTCGGCGCTCTGCGCATGGTCGTCCGCAATGCGGGGCAACAGACCGTACGGCTCGGTCAAATGCCTCTCCTGAACGGGACACCGGTAGACCAGCACTACGTGGACTTTGTCAAGAGTCCCTGGGATGCGCCGGGCGTGGTCTGGTACCGGGTCCGCCCACGCACGCTGGCTCCCGGCGACTGCGCTCAGGCCTACGTGCGTTTCAGAAAACGTCTGCCCGGCGACAGCGTGCGCATCACGTTGCCCGCCGAGAACGCGGCTGCGATTGAAGCGGATATTGCCTACACAGAGCCCGAGGCGCTTGTCGACTACGTGGTCACTTCCCAAGACCGCAAAACATTGTACATTTACGCTCGGAAACAAGCCGGGGACCAGACATCGTTTCTCCGGACCGTTTCGCTCGATGGCGGCATCCTGGAGAATGCGGCCATTTACGGGGCGGACTTCCCGGGAGACGTAGCCCTTGCGGTGGCCGGCCTCGCCCAGCCGCTCAAACCAGGCGCCTATCATGTGGCGGGACTGCATCTCGCGAACGGGCGGACATGTGCCGCTCAGTTCCGTGTGCTTCCTTTCCTGTTCCCGCGAAGCTCGGTACACGTTCCTGCCGAGATGTGCGGCCCTCTTCACATGAACCTTGCCACGTGGTGGATGCGCAGCCTCGAGGAATGCCGAAAACACAGCATTCTCACCTCCGCCATGCTCAACGACGTGTTCGGCGTCCACGAGCGGGTAGCCTATGTGCTGGGGCCCGACGAACCCGATGCCAGAGATGACGCCGGGGATGGTTACGACAAAGGACTCGGCTGGAACGCGCGAAAGCTCGCCGATTCCGGATGGCAGGAGCTTCTGGAACGCTACGATGCCCCTGTGCCGAGCTGGCTCAACATTGACGGCACCGTGCGGCCGCTCAATTGGGCGGTCTATGGGCAATTCGGTGACATCAACGGATTCGACCCGTACCCCGTGACGTACTACGGCGCCGACCATGCCTATGTACGCGAGAGTCTCGAACATGTGCGCAGGTGCGCCGCGCCGACGCCTGTCTTCGCCTTTCTTGAAGCCTACGGCTGGGCCAGCGGGCAAGGTGTACCCGATAAGGCCCGTGGACCCGTCCCCGATGAGTACCGCCAGAACCTTGTCCAGGCTATCGGGGCCGGCGCCAAGGGTCTGTCGAGCTGGGTCTACTCGGCCGGAGCCGGCGGATGGGCGCGGAATGACGCGTTTGCCAATGAGATCGGACGCTGCAACCGCCTTATCGAGCACATCGAAGACCTGATAATACTGGGAACCCCCATCAACCTGGCTGCCAACGATGCCGGTACGGTCGCAACGGGAACAGCCGGCGAGGAGCTCTGGGAAAAACCCCGTGTCTGGTCCGGTTGCCTGTTGTGCGGACCCGATGCGCTCCTGGTTGCTGCGGTCAATCACATTCCGGCCGCTGCACCGGGGAATCCGGAGATCGAGCCGGCCCGAAACGTGACCGTCTCGTTAACCCTGCCGGAATACCTGCCCCGCGTCGCCGCCGCCGAAGTCACCGAAGACGGATTCACTCCCGTATCATGTGAGATCAGAGGGAATACCGCATTGCTCCGCATCGAGGAAATCGTGGCGGGAAACCTCTATCTGCTTCGGCGGGCATCTTCGTAGGCCATTTGCGGAGCGCCCCCCATGAGGCGCCCAAGCTTCCAAGAAGAAACTGACTGGATGCTGCCCCTTCGGCGGGGCACTCAAGAAGTCGCAAGTTCGGGCACGATCATCCACGCGATGCACCATGCGCCGTCGCTCTTCCGTTCAAGGCAGACGACTGCTCCCTTTTGGAAAGCCACTATCTCGGCATAGGAATCGCCGGTCACCAGCAGAGAAGCCAGCTTGCCCATGGAGGGTTCGTGCCCCACGAGCATAAGGTCGGCGTCCGCCCATTTCAGTGCGTTGGCCACGGCATCCACAGGATCGTTTGGAGAAATGTCTTTGCGTTCGTGCACGCCGCCGGCCTTCCCTATCGCTTCGGCCAGCAGCTCCGCCGTTTCACGGGCACGGGTCTTGCCGCTGTGCTCGATTCGGGGTACGCTGATTCCCGCACTTCGCAATAGCTTTCCCACCGCTGCCACAGCTTCGCGTCCCGCTGCCGTAAGGGGACGGTCCGGATTTTCAGACTTATCCACCGCTTCGCCGTGCTGCACCAGATAGAGTCTCATATCCGCACCCTCCACCTCAGTTTCAAGGGGAACTTGGCGGTCAATGCTCCATTATAGGGCTGACCATTCTCTTCTTCCTGCCGTAGCAGTCGGCCTGCCTCGTCTTTGCGCAGCCAGAGCCCACTTGCTCATTCGAGCCTGTTCCGGGTTTGTGCCATAGCGAGAGAAGCCACCCGATCGGGCTTGCTATGAAACACAAGGCGGTCATCCACGAATACCCGGCATGTACGATTCCATCCGCCCAAAGATACTCTGATTGGCTTGCCCCCACCGTTGCCATCTCGAATCGTACCGAATAACCGGCTGCGGATGCCAGATCCAAAGAACTCATCCTGGAGTTCGCCATCAACGAAAAGACGCTCTTTCCTCACCCCATCCTCCACACGGATGGTGTGCCCCTGGTATCGAACCTCCCACGTCTTCATACACTCTCTCCGTTCAGGACGGCAGCCCTATGAATGGGCCCGACACACGGCTCCCCCGGCTGGGCCGTTCAGATGCGCCTCCGCTCCGCCTCAACAATACAGATCTCCTTTCCTTCGTGACACTTCTGCCGCGAATTCGCGTCACAGGCGCCCGCCGTTCAAATTGGAATGACCATAGTGAATATGAAACGTTTGTCGATCATCAATCATCAGGGTGGGGTGGTGCACACTTTCTTTGCCCTCCCGGCAAAACATCAGCATATCACGCCACGCGAGAGGCGGCAATTCCCCCTGGATGAGCCTTCAGGAACGCGTTTTGCCCAGTAGAAGCGCGGAAAGTGCAATAACCATGACAGCCGCTCCCGCAAGCCCGGCCAGAATGTACCGGCCCGGCCGCGCGGCGGGCGGAAGCGTGTCGTCAGCCATATCATGGCCCGGGCCAGCTGTCTGCGGAACAGGTTGCGCCGCGGCTCTTGCCGAAACCAGACCGGCCCAGTCGGCCGCGAGAAGCAAGTCAACCCCCGGATTCTCATCCTTGACCAGACAGGAGCACCGTCCGGCAATGTACGCGCAAGCATCGCGAAGGTTCTCGGCGGTTATCCCCGCCCCAACCAGCGCATAGAGGGCGCGGCCCCGGCCAAACACAGGAAAGACCATGGGGGCATCGTAGCCCATGAGGTCGGGCTCGCTTCTGAGCAGCGTTTGGACCAGGACCCATTCCGCGGGGTCGCGCCGGGACACCTCCACGATCTCGTGCGTGATGTGTGCGTTGGGCGAGATCGCATCCCGGTCCAGCATATCCGCGATGCGCGCAATCCCGGTTTCCAGTTGCGTGCGGGCATCCGCGTCTTTGACTTCGTCGCCGCATCCGAGAAGCACCCAAATGTGCGAAACGCCCCGCATCAAGGCGCCTGCAATACTGCGCCGGGCAGGGGAATTCGAGATGCACCCTATCTCTTCGGCTGTTGCCTTCCCGACCCACAGGCTGGGAAAATCCGCTGGCATGTTGGGATAGCGCAACGCCATCCACGGCGAATACCCCGGATTTTCGCGCCGCCAAATCTGCGCGTCGGTATCCCCCATGGCAGATCCCACTTCGACCTCGCGCACTTCGAGGTTGAGCGCGCGGTTCTCCGGTCCGCCTTCCGCGTGAAATTCTCCCAGCGCGCCGGCTA
>DAOLNV010000023.1:0-58288 GCA_035416745.1 Candidatus Hydrogenedentota bacterium
TGCTCCGGGGATACCCAGGAATATTCCTGCGGCTTGCCGGCCGGCGGTTTGGCGCGAGAAATGCCTTTCCCAGGCTGTTGGGCATGCTGGGCGCAAAGGTTTCCCCATCACGCGCGACGAGGCGCTCAACGTCATGAAGGCGGTATCCGAGGTCAAGAAGGGCTCGCCCTCTTAACCGGCTTGAAACCACGGACCTGCCCGCGCGCGAACCGTTTGGAGCTGCCTTCTTCTCTATGCCGAAAGCGCGTGGGATTCGATATCCGCGATGAGCCTTTCGCCCAGAGCGAGCGCTTCTTTGGGAAACCTCCACTGCGCCGCGAGCCGGTCAGACACCAGTTCCCGCAGTTGCGGCAGCACCAGCATTTCGGCGGCGTGTTCACTCGACAACGAGCGCGCCAGGTAGGACTCTTCGTCGAAGGTATCGAAGAAACTCTGCAATCCGCGTTCCGCGTCCCCTCCCACTGCGCCAAAATCCTGGCCGTAAATGTGCATGGCCGAGCTGTAGTCCGCGTAGCTTCCCACGCGCACGTTGCGGCCGGACTTCGCCGCGATCTGCTTCGCCACGGCCTGTTGCAGGAAGGTGATGCCGATGACGTTGTCCGGCCATGCCTTGTACAAGTCGCGCGACCGCCACATGGTGTTCATATTGAGGACCAGGTTTCCGCCGGCGTCTTCCGGGCACCGCAACTGCACCTCGCGCAAGCACGGCACGTCTTCTTTCAGATAGGGATCAATGTTCGGCACCGACGTGGTCGCTACGGCCCGCCGCGAATAAGGTGTTTTCGCAATACGTTCGATGGCCATGGCCATCTGGTCCACCGTATCCCCGTTCACGTCCGGATGCGCAAACAGGCGCTGATGGTACGTATACGGCCATTCCTTCGCCGACAACTCGCCTGAGAGCGCCTCCTTCAGTTGCTCCATCGGCACGACCATGTGGTCTTTGATCCCCATGATCTCGGCAATATAGGTCCCAATCTCGCAGAACGACAGCGGCGGAAAACGCGGCTCGCCAAACGGATTCTGTACTTCGATGAGCACGCGGGCGTCACGGCTGGGCGGATCGATGTACGCGCCCTTGGCGTCCTTGCGGTCGTATTCCGTACGGATAGCCAGGCCGTGCTGCCACACCGCCTTCATGGCGCGGTAATGGGCCTGCGGAATGGTATCCGCCACGACGTGTAATGTCGGGATGCGTCCCTCGTTCCCGGTCTCCTGATTCATACGGCGGCTCCTCCCCCTGTGCGGTGCTGATGGCCTATCATAAGCACCCTCGTCACCCCTGGAAACCGATGCTGAACATGCGTTCGAGGTCGTAGTTGCTGTACGCGCGAAAGCCGATGAGCGTGGTCGTGTTCAGGAGACCATCGAGTTTCAGCATGTGCTCCGTCACGATGGCAGCAAGCTGGTCGTTCTCCCGTGCGCGGATGATGATGATCAGGTCCCAGTCGCCGGCGATCGAATACACTTCCGCAACGCCGTCGATCTTCAGAAGCTCCTGGGCCGTCTCGTTAATCCGGTCTCTCTTGACGCTGGCCAATACAAACGCATGTACCATGAATATCGCCTCCTGGTTGCATGAACGGCGCGGCAGCCCGCGGACTTGCCACGCCGGAAAGGTCGTCCTGCCCACAGGTATGGTAAGCGCATGGACATCCCGAGTCAACGCAGCGAATCGCAGACAAGCATGCTTGACCTGCAATGACCGGCAAGTACGCGGGTTCCACAACGGATAAGACATATTGACGGGCGGAAAAACTCACCCCCCGTTGCCGGGCCGCGCCGTTCTCCCCCGCCCTTCGGGTCTCTTTCGTCCCTGCGGTCCTGTTTCCCGCTGTCCGCGCTCAGGAGCCCTGAACGCTGTGTTCGACTGCAAACGCGATGCGCCAGCCGACCGGTCCGCTCCTCGGGGACTCGAGCATCACGCGCACGCAGCGGCCGTTCTGGCCAAAGCGCGTCGCAACATCCTCGGCATTCGCACTGACGCCGCGTACGGTCCATATGCCTTCAGCGGGCAGGACAATCCGCAGCTCATAGGGGTCCCCCGCGACCAACCGGCTTTCCCCCGCGAGAACGCACGCCGCGGCATCCCAGGTTTCGCCCTGCAGGTCGACGATACCCTGGGAGATGTGGCGGCTGGTGCTGATGACCCGGGGATGGGACGCCTCGGGCGCGAGCGCCAGAATCCGGCACGAGCCGGCCGGCACTTCCATCCGCAGCGCGCCGGAGAACGGCTCGATAAAATCGTTTGCCCAGAAGTCGAAACCCACGTATCGCACAGCTTTCGGGAGACCGAGTTTGTCGGCAGAGCACTCCATCGCGACGGCATTCTGCTGGTCCCAGTTGAACAGACCGGCCACGTCGCGGCGCTCGCCGCCGCGGTCGCCAGTAAGCAGCCAGATCGCGGGCAGTTCGCGCTCGAACAGGTCTACGGGCCGCGGACGCAGACCGTGGTTGGGCAGTATCCGCTTGAGAATGTCAAGCCGCTCCTTCGACAGGCCCGGCAACCAATCGCTGGCAACCGTCAACTGGCCGCTCAACGCCACCCACGAACAGAGCAACCGGGCGTGTTGAATGGGCATCGAGTCGCGCACGTAGACAGGGTCCGGGTCGTTGTACCACACCCGTCCGTGGAGAAAGTAGCGGTTGCTGCCGTGCCAGGGTCCCGCCTGCAGACTGTTCCAGTCCGCGCCATTGTCTGGACCGATCCGCATGGCATCGACCAAGCCAAAGCTCGCCCCCAATGTCCGCATGTTCTGGGAAACGTTGCACCCGAGGATAAACGCGTCTTCGCCCGCGGCCTCGCGCACCGTGCGCACACCGAGGCGGTAGGCTTCCACGGGCGTCATGGTTTCATCATGGAAGACGGCCTCGCCCAAGTCGTCTTCCCTGTAGGGATCGTTGATATAGAGCTGCTCGCCCGCCATACCGGAAAAGAGCGCATCGAGTTTGAAGTATTTGTACCCCCAATCGTTCGCAATCCGGCCAACGGTTTCGTTTAAGAAGCCCCGTGCCTCGGGGTGGGTCATGTCGAGGCTCCACCCGGCCCAATAGGCGTAATGGAGGCTCCCGCCGGGCCGTTTCACGAACCAGTCATGGCGGCTCTTCAGCGCAGGCGCCATGGGATCCCATGCAAACGGCATGATCCAGAGGCCGGGCATGAAGCCCAGCTCAGACAACCGTTCGGCGACGGGTTTCATGCCGCCGCCGTACGGGCCGGTTGCAGCAGGAGCAGTGAAATCCGCATGAGGGCCCCACCACCAGATGCGCTCTCGCTGCAGGGGCAGATCGGCGCGCTTGCCAAGGTATTCCTCCGGCTTGCCGCCAAGGTCCAGTTCCCGCGAATCCCGGGGCTGCCCCTGCCACTGGTCGTCAATCTGTATGAAATCGAAGCCAAAGGGTTTGAGCTTTTCTTTCGCAAACTCCGCCAGTTCGACAAGGTGCTTCTCATCGGACGCGCCGCCATGCGGGCTCGAGTACCACGTGCAATAGCCCGAGGGAATGGGAGGAAGCGAAATCCGGTAATACCTGGCTACAAGGTCCGCATACGCCTCGAGTCCCAGGCGGGCATCGCCGAAGTATCCCAATACCAGCAGCTCGGACTCCCCGCCCTTCTTCAGACCGCCGTAATCCACACGGGCACGCACCAGGACATGTCCGTCTTCAACGCCCGAGAATAGGACTCCGCTGCCGCGATCGTGCGTAACCCATCCCGCCACCACGCCCGCGCGCGTCTCGGGCTCGGCAACCGCGAGGAACGAGTAGCTGCCGGGATGCCCGCCGGGGGCGGTGAGACCCGCGGTGCCCAATGCCTTCAGCGACTCCGCCGGCCCAAGACCCAGCCGCGCCTCGAGGACATCCAGGCGGCGAACGGGTGTGTCAGGCGACTCGGCCATCGTTCGCTGCAGAAACACGAACGGACTCCCCGAAAACAGCGTGATCCGGCAGTGTTCTCCTGATGACTGGGTAATCTCCAGACCGTTCCCCTCGCCAAATGCCGGCACTTCGGCACGAAATGACGCGCAAGCTCCCCCGCCCCCCTCGACAGCCGCGTCGTCGACCGCCATGCGCCCGGACCGCTTGTCACGAATCGAGAATCGCCCCTCGGCAGCCCTGACACGCAGTTCGACATACTCATTCTGAAGAAGATGCGCGTCTATCTCATTTGCCTGGCCCAGCGCGCACAGTGCGGAAAGCAATGTCCACAACATCTCATTTCCTCCGGCAGGGGACGCATCTGCCCGCAGCCACGCCGCCGTGGCCCATGTCCCCGGTCCTCAAAACGTGCAGTCAGGCTGAAGGATATCGGCGAGTGCGAGACCGGCGAACCCGCTGGTCCGCACGAGTTCCTTAATGCCGTATGCTTTGCTGTTTTCCGGTTCGAGAAGAAAGGCGCAGTAGGCGTTCACGGCCTTCGCGACTTCTTCGTGCTTTTCCGTCCAGGGATAGGCCCACGTCAGGAGCGTCACGGCGCGCGGGCTGCGCTGCTGGTCCGCGCTTCGCAGTTTTCCCCACGACCCGTCCGGATTCTGGCGCTCGAGCATCCACTGCACGCTGGGTTCGAGCTCCCGGCGCATGGCCTGGCTCAGCGAGTCTTCCTTGAGCAAGAGGTCCGACGCAATGAAGGCCTCGGCGCAATACGACAAAGTATCGAGAGGCCATGAATCGAGGGTCTTCCCTGCCAGAGTGTAAGGAATCTCGCCATCGTCTTTGCGCGTCTTAAGCAACCACTTCACCGCGCCGAGGGCCAGTTGCCCGTATTCTGGATTGCTCGTGACCGCGTATAGCTCGGAAAAGAACGCGCCGCCGGTGGTGGCAGTCGCGATCGTGTACGGTTCGACGCTCAGCTTGCCCTGGTAATACCCGCAGCCGAGCGCGCCCGCGTCGCGGCCTTCCCGGATGACCCAGCTGTTCGCGGCTTCGCGCCCCAACCCCTGGGGATCCTCCGCGCAACCGTCTATCACGAACCGGGCCATGCGCTCCATGGCCCCGCGGTAGACGGCCTGGCGGTCCGCATCGGCCTCCTTGCAGATGACCGCCAACGCGTGGGCGGCCGTGCCCGCGTCGCCGAAATAGATGTTGCCCTGGGGCCCGAGGTCGGGCCAGTATCCGGCGTCTTCGCCCTTCGAGGTCTTCGTCATTTGTTGAATGGAGCAGAAAGTGTCGCACCAGCGCAGGGCCTCATCGAGATGCGCGCGGTTGCCCGTAATGCGGTACGACGCCATTAACACCCGGGCAAAGTTGCCGTTGATGAAGATCGATTCGGCGGTGTCATCGGTTCCCTTCAGTTGATGGCTGCCTACATCGAGACTCATGATCCAGGCACAAAGATCATCGAAATAGACGCGTACCCGCTGCCCCATGGCTTCATCGACAATTGCCGGCCGCCCGGCCTCCGTTACCTGAGTCCGCGCACGGCCGAACGCAAGCCCCGCGACCGTCCCCGCCGCCAATTGAAAAAATCTCCGTCTTTTCATTGTCATGCCTACTCCACCAGTTTGAAATTCCGCGGCCGTTTGTTGCGGAGAAAAGCACCGAATGCGAAAACGAGCGGGTGCATGGTCCTGACACCGCCCTGTCCCGTAAAAGCCGGGCTTCTCTCCATTCATGGCTTCCGGTACGGGGAGATTATCCACATCGGCCGGCTCGTTTTCGAGCCCTCTTCGGTACGAACGGAGACAGAAATGCCCGGCCGGGCAACAATCGCGCCGCACTCGCCGTTGGCGCCGAGGAGTGGTAACGCAATTACTCGGGAGGTTGAGGATCGTTGAAAGGACGTTTCCTGCGCACGTTGCCCTGCGGTTGGCTTTGACCCGCGTGTCTGCAGACCGCGTTGGCTCTGATTCAATACACCAGCGGGAAGGGCGTCAGGCGGTATTTGCGGCGCGGAGGTCGATCCCGCGCGTCGAAACATCGCTAAGCTCGCAGCGAAGTTCAGCGACACGGGCAGCAAACCACTCCGCGGAATGAGGCGGTTCGGCAAGCCGGTGATCGCGGAGGACGATCTCTTTGTCGGGGCGGAATTGCTGAAGAACGTACCGTTCCGCCCCGCGGATAGCGCGCGCAATGGCTGCGATGTGCTCCGGCTGGAAATACGGCAGCACCGTGGTGCGGAATTCATAGGGAAGGGACCCCTCGAGCAGACAGCCGATGCTCGCTTTCACGGCATCCAGCTCGACAGGACCGCCGCAGACCTCCTCGTAGAGAGGATACGGCGCTTTGACGTCCATGGCGACATAATCGAGAAGGTCCTGCTCGATGAGGCGTTTCAACACCTCGGGGCGGGTGCCGTTGGTATCGAGTTTTATGGCAAACCCGAGACGGCGTACCGTTCGAATGAAGCTCTCGAGGCCGGCTTGGATGGTGGGTTCGCCGCCTGTAAGGACCAGACCGTCGAGAAATCCCCTGCGGCGTTCAAGCATGGCCAGGACACCAACCTCGGCGATACGAGGGCTCCGGACGCCATCCAGCAAGATGCGGTTGTGGCAATAGGCGCAATTCATGGTACAGTCAGGCGTGAACACGACGGCCGAGACGCATCCCGGCCAGTCTACCGTCGACAGTCTCTGGAATCCGGCAATGTTCACGCCACGTTTTCCACTCCGGCCGGCGCCGCTTCGGCGGGCGCCGCAGCCGTTTCCTCGATAACCTCGCGCGGCACTTTGAACTTGCGCCGATCGAAGTATTCCTGCTTCTTGCCTTCGTTGTAGTTGTCGACGGGCCGCAGGTATCCGGTAACGCGCGACCAGACCTCGGTCTCGGAACCGCAGTCCGGACACCGGAAATGTTCGCCCCGGATATACCCGTGGTCCTGACAGATGCTGAAGGTCGGGGTCAGCGAGAGGTAGGGCAGCTTGAACCGTTGGAAGGCGCGCCGGACCAGGCATTTGCAGACTTCGATGTCCTCGATGCTCTCGCCAAGGTATGCATGCAATACGGTGCCGCCGGTATACATCGACTGGAGTTCGTCTTGAAGCTCAAGCGCCTCGAAGAGGTCGTCCGTATACCCCACGGGTAACTGGCTCGAGTTGGTGTAGTACGGGGTTCCTTCGCTGGCGGTGATGATGTCCGGGTAACGGGCCTTGTCGAGCCTGGCCAGGCGGTACGCGGTGCCTTCCGCGGGGGTGGCTTCGAGGTTGTACACGTGCCCGGTATCATTCTGAATCTCGACCAGCAGATCGCGGACGTATCCCAGTATCTCGGAGGCAAACTGCCGGCCCTCCGGAGACGCCACGTCCGTGCCCAGGAAGTTCAGCAGCGCCTCGTTCATCCCCAGAACGCCGATGGTGCTGAAATGATTGTGCCAGTACTCGCCCGTGCGTTCCTTCACCGTCTCGAGGTAGTGGGCCGAGTAAGGGTATAGACCCTGTTCAGTCTGTTGCTCGACGATCTTGCGTTTGATCTCCAGGGAGGTCTTGCCGACCTGCACCAGCCGCCAGAGGCGCATCTTGAACTCATCCATCGTCGTGGACAGATAACCAATCCGCGGCAGGTTGATGGTGAACACGCCAATTGAGCCCGTCAGGGGATTGCTCCCGAATAGTCCGCCGCCCCGCAACCGCAGTTCAGACGTATTGAGACGAAGGCGGCAGCACATCGAAACCGCATCCTCGGGCGACAACTCGGAGTTGATGTAGTTGGCGAAATAGGGAATGCCGTATTTGCCCGTGATGCGCATGAACGCGTTCACCGCGGGCGAATCCCAGTCAAAATCTTTCGTGATATTGATCGTGGGAATGGGAAACGTAAAAACGCGCCCTTTGGCGTCGCCTTCCTCCATCACCTCGCAGAACGCCTCGTTCAAGACGTCCATCTCGGCCTGAAAATCGCCGTACGTGGCGTCCATCACTTTGCCCCCGATGATCACCGCCTGCTCTTTGAGGGTCTTGGGCACCGTGAGGTCAAAGGTAAGGTTCGAGAACGGACACTGGAAACCGACGCGGGTCGGAACGTTAATGTTAAAGATGAACTCCTGTAGACATTGTTTGACCTGCTCGAAGGTCAGTCCGTCGTAGCGGATGAAGGGCGCGCAATAGGTGTCGAAACTGGACCATGCCTGAGCGCCCGCCGACTCGCCCTGAGTCGTAAACGTCGAGTTTACAATCTGCCCGAGAAACGACCGCAGATGCTTCGCGGGACGGCTCTCCACCTTGCCCGGGACGCCGCCGAACCCCATCATGAGGAGTTGCCGCAAATCCCAGCCCGCGCAGTAGGCGCCCAGCCACCCGAGGTCATGGATATGGGCGTCGCCGCTCTCGTGCGCTTCGCGCACCTCGACCGGGTAAACCTCGTGAAGCCAGTAGTTCTTTGTAAAGAACTCGCGGACGTAGTTGTTCAGGCCGTTGATGCTCTTCTGCATATTGGCGTTTTCTTTGATGCGCCAATCTCGGTCTCCCAGGTAATCCGAAAACATCTCAATGGTCGCGCCGATAAGGGCATTGAGATTGCGGGCTCCAGCCCGTTTTTCGCGGTAGAGTATGTAGGCTTTGGCGGTGCGGGCATGACCCTTCTCGATAAGAACTTTCTCGACAAGGTCTTGCACGCTCTCAACATCGGGTACGTTCCCGTTGAACCGCGCCTGCGCCATGCGCAAAACCTCGGCAGAAAGCTGTTCCGCCCGGCCGAAATCGTCGCCCCCACACGCCGAGGCGGCCTTGAAAATAGCCCACGTGATCTTCTCCGGATGAAACTTCTCGATCCTGCCGTCGCGTTTACGGATCCGCTCGAACATGCGCGCTTTCCTTTCCCCAAATGCGGAATGACTGCCTGTATGCGATTTCTATACTGACCCGCTGAGGCAAAAAGGCCCGAACGCTCCTCAGGCCCATGCGCTCCCCTCCCGGCTTTGCCGCCTACGTGTCTGGCCAAGGCATCGAGCGTCGTCCCCGGCCTGCTTCCTTCACCCTCTTGACGAGGGTTTTCCCCAATAACGACCGGCTGATTCACAGGTTCAGGCAGGTACGCTCACAGCGCAACCATTCGGGTTTTTAGCATAATTAACACTGCGCCGCACAACCTGTTTCAGCATCAAGTGTCTCTTTACACCACTGATAAAACTGCCTTGGCGATGGCACCACGCAGCAACTCCCCATGCCACATACTCGCCATGAACCACAGTATATAGGGGTACACCCGTCTTGTCAATACAAAATATAAGCCCGGAAAGAAACCTGATTCAAGGCCCAAAAGCCCGCCAATTCTCGTAACATACTGTAATCAGTACGATTACAAAAGATTAACAGGCTGGTTTTTATTGTTATTATTGAGTTGAAGAAATTTCATGACACTCTCACGGGCCCGGCTCCTTGCGAAAACACTGCCGCGAAAGACAGGATCGTGAGCAAGACGCTTGCTCCACATCGAAGAAATGCACGCAAGACGCTTGCGATGCCGTGCTCGCGGGAGGCGGCGGTCCCACAAGCGGAGAAGGCAAAAATACGCGCCCCTGTTGCCGGCCCGCGCAGACGCGCAATCGAACATTATTCGTGGTGGAAAAGATCGGGCTCGGGCGGCGCGATGCACTACCGTACATCTCGCCGCCGCAAACTCGCAATCATTGCCCGGAAGTGTTGACTTTCAGGGAGGTCATCGGCTATCCCATAGCGGGATGAGAAACTGGCGTTCCGCGGGCCGCATCGAATAGAACACGGGTAGGCGTGTAGGTTAACAGAGTGAGGCAGCCGCGGGTCTTCCGCCGGAAGTGGCCGGGTCTGTTCAGCGCGCATCCCCACGCGCTTCTTGTCTCCTTAACAGGCAAAAGGACCTGTCGTGGACTGGTATTACATTCGAGGGACCGAACAAACCGGCCCCGTGCCGGATTCGACGCTGGCCGACCTCGCGCTTCGCGGCGAGATCACGCCGGAAACTCTGCTCTGGCGCGCGGGGATGCAGGACTGGGCTCCGGCCCGCATTGCAGCTCCGGAACTGACGGCGGCCGTCAGCGCGCCCGACGGCGCCTCGGCCTACGGGAGCGCCGGGTTCGATGCGCCCACGGCGCAATGCATGGTATGCGGCACCATATACCCGGCTGAAGAGGTCATATACATAGGCCAGCACTTGGTCTGCGCGGCCTGTAAACCGCTGTATCTGCAGCGCCTGCGCGAGGGTGTGCCCCTGACGGGCGCACAGGAAGTGCGGTTTGGCGGATTCTGGCCCCGGCTTGCGGCCAAGATCATCGACGGGATCATCTTGGCGCCCGCATCGTTCGTCTTGATGCTCGTGTTGGGATTCCTGATGGTGGGGACCACGGGCGAATCCGAGCCCAATCCATTTCTTTTTGTTGGGTACCAAGTCCTGATGAACGGGGTGATGTGGGGGATAAACATGGTCTACGTGACATTGTTTGTTGGCCGTTTCGGCGCTACGCCGGGCAAGATGGTATGCCGTCTGCGGGTGGTAACGGCGGACATGCAGGAGATGACCTATCTCCGGGCATTTGCCCGTTTCTGGGGCGAATTCGTCACGGGCATGACGTTTGGGATAGGCTACATCATCGCGGCGTTCGACAGCGAGAAGCGCGCGCTGCACGATTACATCTGCAACACGCGGGTGATAGGGACCTAATCAGAAGACGATCATGGCCGATACCTTATTGACATGCCTTGACTGCGGCGTTCCTCTGCCGGAGCCTTCCGAAACGGTCACGGGACCCCGCCAGTGTCCCCATTGCAGCGCTTATTACGAGCTCGCCACATTTCCCGCACTGTTCCGGCAACATGGCGCGGGCATTCCCGCTGAGAACGTGATGGCGGAGGGCGAGAGCAGCTGCTTGTACCACCCGGCGAAAAAAGCCAGCGTAGTATGCAATGAGTGCGGCGCCTTCTTGTGCACATTGTGCGATATTGATTTCGAGGGGAACCACATTTGCCCCAGATGTCTTACGCGCCGAGAATATGAAACAGGGCCGGGATTGCTCCTGCCCGAGACGACCCGGTACGAGAGCATCGCGTTTCACCTGGCTGTCTGGCCGCTGTTTTTCACGTTTCTGTGTGTGCCCTATGTCATGCTGTTTACAGCGCCTCTTGTGTTGTACCTGGTTGTCAGGCATTGGAACGTTTCGCGGCTGCCCGATGGCAGTCCCAGCGCCGCCATGAGCGCGGCGGCGATCCTCGCCGGACTGGAGCTATTGCTTGCCCTTGGCGCGATTCTGGTGACGATGCTGGCGTTCTTGCCGTTGTTTGGGTTAGAGGATATAGGCGTGTAATGAGTCTGCCGGTTGAAAGAGCGTATCGGCGGCTGGGCCGGGGCACCGATGCCTGGCTGGGGCCCGAACATTTGCTGTATTTCAGACGGCAGCTGTTTTCTCAGCATGCCAAACGTTTTGCGTATGGCGACATCCAGGCCATAACGCTCCGGCAGACGCGGCGCTACGTTCGGTGGCACGCGCTTCTGCTCACGCTGGCTTTTGCCTGCTCGCTGCCCATGATTGCGGCTCAGGTAAAGAGCGCTTCCCCCTGGGCCGTGGGGATTCTGGCGCTTCCGTCCCTGGCGCTCCTCGCCGGTTCGCTGGTGCATTGGCGGCGGGGTCCGACGTGCGCCTTCCATGTCCGCACGGCAGTTCAGATCGAGGAAATACGGTCGCTGCGGCGGCTTCGGACCGCCCGGGAGGCGTTTCATCTGTTACGGCGGGAGATCGCGCGCGTGCAACAGACCGATGGAACCGCGCCTCTTGCGGAAACGGACATGCCGGCCTGGTATGCGGGCCCCGAAGCCGCCGAACCCGCCAGACCCGTGCTGGAACGGCGCGCGCCGCAACGCCGCGACTACAACGGGTGGGCCCATGCGCTGCTTTTCATTTCGCTGTTGCTCAGCACCGTAATCAGCGCGGTGGTGCTTATTCAACTGGATCGCCTGGTATACACGCTGGCGGTGATCAATTTGGCGATGATCGTGGGGTCTCTTGTAGGGGCTCTGGTGATGCAACACACGCGGCACGTGACAAACGAACTCCGGGTCATGGGCTGGGTATGCACCGCCTACCTGGTCGTCAGCAAGGTCGTCTCCGGTTCCGTCACACCAAACGAATTCTTTCAGTTCCTCTTCTTCACGGGAGAGATGAACGTATGGGAGCACGAAGGGTTCCTGACCAACATTATCATTACGATGACCATCGAGCTGGCGCTCTCGCTATTCGGGTTCTATTTTCTAGCGCAGTTCCGCGGCCGAAGCCGGAAAAGACCGGAGACAGGCGGGCCGGCCATGCGCGAGACGTATCCCGCCCACGAGCCGCTGGAGGAAACCGGCGAGGAGGAGCAACCGTAACTCATGGTGGACCTGGTTCATCAGCGTTGTTTCAACCACGCGATGCGCGAGGCCGCTGCGCAATGCCTCGAGTGCGGCCGCTTTTACTGCCGGGAATGCATTACCGAGCATGAAGGCCGCATTTTGTGCGCGAAATGCATTGAGGGCCTGCATGTCTCGGAACCGCAAAGCCGGTTTTTCGTCACGGTACCATTACAAGGCCTTCAGCTTGCGGCGGGCATTGCCCTGACATGGCTGCTCGCGTATGGACTGGGCCGGGCGCTGATCTCGATTCCATCGTCGTTTCACGATGGCACTCTGCTCCGGTCGTCATGGTGGGAGAACTTGTGAGGCTCGACAGACAGACAGGCATCGAGCGAGGCGGCATCGCCCTCACGGAAGAGGCGCTGCATCTGGTGCGCTCGGCGCCGCCCGCTTGCCTGGTTGCCTACTATCTCGGTTCGATACCGTTCGTGATGACGCTGCTGTATTTCTGGGCGGACATGAGCTACAGCGCGTATGCGCACTACCACCGGGCTTCGGGCGCGCTGTTTGTCGCCGTTGCTTTCGCATGGATGAAGGCGTGGCAAACGGTGTATGCGCGCCGATTGCTGGCCCTTGTGCGGGAAGAACCCGCGCCGCAATGGTCGTTCAGACGCCTCATGCATCTCACCGCGACCCAGGCTTTTCTTCACGCGGCGGGATTCCTCATGCTGATCCCCTCGCTTCTCACGGTCATTCCGTTCCTGTATGTCTACGGATTCCTCCAAAACATCTCCATTCTGGGCGACGGCGAACACCGGAGCGTCTCCGCGCTGTCCCAGCAGTCGTGGGAACACGCAAAACAATGGCCTCAGCAGAGCTTTTTCGTGATTTGGCTGTTGAGCCCGGTCCTGGTCTTGGTGGGGCTCCTGGCCTACCTTGTGTTGCTGCCGGTCTTCACGGCCACGGTCCCGGAATCGTGGACCTTCTTGTACAGCGTGCTTTTTCGGCTCTCGCTGTTGATTCTGTGCCCGCTCGGGTTCGCGGTCACGCTGAATCTCGAGATCGTGCTCGTGCTTATTCCTGAATTGGGCCGCATGTTCCTGGGGATTCAGAGCACTTCATTGCAGAGCGGGTTGATGTATGACAGCACCTTGATGAGCGCCGCGGTGGGCGGCATGGCCTATCTTCTTATGGACCCCTTGGTAAAAGCGGCGTTTGTGCTGCGGTGTTTCTACTGGGAATCCCGCGAGACCGGCGCCGATCTACGGGTTGCGCTGCGGCGAATCGTTCGCACAGGATGCCTGGTGCTGGTCGCGGGTCTGGCCGTGCTGTGCGCCGCCGGACCGGCCCGCGCGCAGGAAAACCCCGCCCCGCAAGAGGAGGCGGAAGCCGAACTCTCGGTTGATGCGGACACGTTGGAGCGCGCCATCGCCGAGACCCTTGAACACGACATCTACCGCTGGCGCCAGCCCCGGGTGACCCCCGAGCACAGTGAGGAAAACGACGCGCTCGCACCGGTGCGGGAAGCGATTCTGAATTTCTTCAAGCGATTGCGAGATATGCTCCAGAAGGCGGTCGAGGCAATCGCGCGATTCATCCGCTGGCTGATTCCCGATGCGCCTCCCAATCTGCGCGGGTCTTTCGGATGGCTGGGCGGGGCCCGGTTTCTGTTGACAGCCTTGCTGATAGTGCTCCTTGTGGCGTTGGTCTTCTTCTTGGTCATGCTGGTGTTCCGGTCGTGGCGCTTGAAGGCCCGGGAGGAAACGGAGGCTATCGCGGTCGAGGTGGACATCGAGGACGAGAACGTATCGGCCGCCGACCTTCCCGAGAGCGGGTGGCTGGCCATGGCGCGCGATTTTCTCGATAAGAACGAACCGCGGCTGGCGTTGCGGGCCCTGTTTCTCGGCGGATTGGCCCTTCTGGGCCGCACGAATTTCATCCGTATCGCGAAGGGCAAGTCCAACCGCGAATACCAGCGCGAGTTGGCGCGGAGGGCGCATGCGGCGCCCGGCCTCCTGGAAACGTTTTCCGACGGCATGTCCGTGTTCGAAAGTGTGTGGTATGGCACCCGGCGCGTGACGCCGCCGGATGTGCTTCAGTTCGCCGAGAAACAGGACCGTTTGCGACGTTATGTGGAACCGGAATAGGACCTTTGCGGCCATCGGACTCGTCCTCGCGGCGAGTTTTGTCGGGGGACTCCTGCATCTGTTGGCCCTGCGCGCTGAGACGGGTACTTTTTATCCGCGCTACTCGACGTTTAGGGCGGATCCGCTGGGCGCGAGGGCCTTCTTCGAGAGCATGCAGGCGCTGCCCGGCCTCCATGTTGATCGCAATCTCGCCCCGATTCGGACACTGGGCGCACAGCGCAGCGCGACCTGCCTCTTCTTAGGCGACAGCCCTGGCGGCGAGCTTCCGGAATCCGTGTTCGAGATGGTCGAGGAAATCCCGAGCCGCGGCGGACGCCTCGTCATAGCCTTCGCGCCGGAAGCCCAGGAGGGGATGTGGGAACAAATCGACCGCGAGACCGAGGAAGCTATCGAGAAGGACAAAAAAGCTGCCAAGGAAAAAGATAAGGCCAAGGAAGAGAACGATAACGGCGAGGCTGCGGCAAAGGAGGGCCCCGAACAACAAGCGGCTGCCCCGGAAGACGAGCCCGAAACAGTTGAGGAAAGCCCCGAGACGGCGCCGCACACCGAAAAGCCCGCGCCGGCGGAGACGTCTGAGCAACCCGCGAAGGCAGAAGGCTCAACGGAAGAGTCCGGCAAGAACGGCTCCGAAGAGGAAAAGGAACCGCCGAAGCGCGAGTATGCGAAATACGTTTCGGTCGAGGAACGCTGGGGAGCCGGCATCACCTACACGAGCCTCGAACCGGATGGGCATGGCGGATACACGCCGCTCACGGCGGAACGTCAATGTGACGACGCGATTCTCCCTGAAAGCCTCGCATGGCACAGCGCCATGTATTTCAAGAATGTCAGCGACACATGGCGGACAATCTACGCGGTCGACACCCGCCCCGTCGCCATCGAGCGCGATTACGGCATGGGAACGATCGTATTCCTCTCGGACTCGTTTCCGTTCAGTAACGAGGCCCTGCGGCAAGCGCCGCATCCCGGGCTCCTGGCGTGGGTGGTGGGAAGCAGCCGGCGGGTGATATTTGATGAGACGCATCTGGGCATCCAGGAAGGGTCAGGGGTTATGGTATTGGCCCGGCAATACCGCATGCACGGCCTGTTCATCGGGCTGGCGGTCCTGGCCCTGTTGTATGTATGGAAGAGCACGTGCCCGCTGACGCCCCGGTACGAAGCCCGCGGCGAGGGAAACGTGGTCGTGCAAGCGCAGGGCCGCGACGCCCTCTCCGGGCTCGCAAACCTCTTGAAACGAAGCATTCCCACACGCGAACTCCTGGATGTCTGCCTGACGGAATGGCGTCAGGCCTTCGGGCGGTCGCCAAAGAATGCAAAGAGACTGGAAGCCGCCGAGAGGATTGCCGCACGGACGCCCAAGACGCCCCTTGCCGGCGCCGACACCGTCGAGGCTTACCAGAACATCGTCGCGGTTCTTTCCAAACGCGGTCAATAAACGCAAGGAGATAGCGGAAGTGAGTGCGGAACTAACGGAAGTGACATCGGTGCTGCAACAGGCGAAGACCGAAGTGAGCAAGATCATCATCGGGCAGCAGGAGGTGGTCGAGCGCGCGCTCATCACCATCTTCACCAACAGCCATGCCCTTGTCGAAGGCGTGCCGGGCGTCGCAAAAACCTTGCTGGTGCGCACGCTCGCGTGCGTCCTGGGATGCGATTTCGCCCGCATACAATTCACGCCGGACCTGATGCCGACCGACATTACCGGCACCAATGTCTTCAATTTCCAGCGCAACGAGTTCACGTTGGTGAAGGGACCGGTCTTCACCACGTTTCTGCTGGCCGACGAGATTAACCGGGCCCCGGCCAAGACCCAGTCCGCGCTGTTGCAGGCCATGCAGGAACGCACGGTTACGATTGATCGCCAAACCCACGCCCTTTCGCCCGAATTCACGGTGTTCGCCACGCAGAACCCCATCGAGTACGAGGGAACCTATCCCCTTCCGGAAGCCCAGAAGGACCGGTTTGAACTGAAAATAACCATGACGCCGCCGGAGCGCGGCGAAGAAATCGAGCTGGGACGCCGCATGCTCGGAGACGATGCCCCCGAAACGGCCCTGGCGCGCGGCGCCGCCCAGAAGGTCATCGAAATCGCCGAGCTTCCGCGGTTGCGCAAGGCGCTGCAGACGATCACCGTGCGCGACGAGCTGCTCGCCTACATCGTGGACATCGTGCGGACCACGCGAAGCCATGAAACGGTGCTGGTGGGGGCCAGTCCGCGCGCCACCCAGGCCCTGATTCTCACGGCTCGCGTGCAGGCCGCCCTGGATGGACGCGACTATGCCACGCCGGATGATATCAAGGACATGGCGTATCCGGTTCTCGAGCATCGCCTGATCTTGCGCCCCGAATACGAGATCGAGGGGCTTACTGTACGCGAAGTGGTCCAGCGCATCCTGCAGGAGGTCGCGGTACCCCGATGATCGTGCCGCAAAACAGACTGCTTTTCTGGGCGGGAGTGGTTCTTGTGCCGTTCCTGTTCCTGGCCATTGCCTTCGGACCCGGCGCCTCGATGGCGCTGCCCGGCGTTGGGAGGCTCGAGGAAGTGGCGGGACCGGTGTCATGGACCATTATCGGGATCTTCGCCGTGTTAGCCGCCCTGGATGCAGTCCTGGCCCTGAACCGGCTGGACAACGTCTCGGCGGCGTGCCCGGAAGTGGTGCGGTTCTCGAAAGGGCGCGAGGGCGAAATCCCCATCCTGATTGCCAACGCTCCCGGCCGCATTCGCCGCGTCCGCCTGGGTATCCCGCTCCCCCGTTCGTTTCGTTGCGAGAAGGAAGATGTCCGGGCGCGCCTGCCCGAAGGCGGCGGTACGAGCCAAATCACGTGGCCGTGCACGCCTCTCGAACGCGGCAACTACCGTCTTGACGCCGTGTATCTCGAAACCGCTTCGATGCTTGGATTCTGGGCCGTCCGGCGGACCACGCCGACGCGAACCGAGCTCCGGGTATACCCCAACCTCCAACAGGAACGCCGGAATCTGGCCGCGTTGTTCCTCAACCGGGGGACGTTGGGAGTCCACGCGCAACGCCAGGTGGGCAAAGGCCGTGAATTCGAGAAACTCCGCGAATACCAGCCCGGCGACAGCTATGAGGACATCCATTGGAAAGCCACGGCCAAACGCGGTCATCCCATCACCAAGACGTATCAACTCGAGCGCACGCAGGAAGTGTATGTCGTGGTGGATGCGTCGCGCCTGAGCGCGCGGGTGACGCCTCCCCGGCCCGAGGTTCCGCGGGAAATGGCCGACCGCTCGCAGCTCGAACGGTTCCTGACGGCCAGCCTTGTCCTGGGGCTCGCGGCCGAACGCCAGGGCGACCTCTTCGGCACGCTGGTCTACAGCGACCGCGTTGACGCATTTGTGCGCGCCAAGAACGGCAAACCCCATTACAGCGCCTGCCGCGACGCGATTTACGCCATGGAGCCCCGGGTGGTGAACCCCGATTTCGAGGAACTTGGCGCGTTCATACGCCTGCGCATGCGCCGCCGGGCACTGCTCGTGTTTCTCACTAACCTGGACGACCCTGTGCTGGCGGAGAGTTTCCTGCGCATGGTGGATCTGGTCGGCCGCCACCATCTTCTCATGGTGATGATGATCAATCCGCCCGGCGTACAGCCCATTTTCTCGGACTCGGCCGTGCGCGAGCCTGAAGACCTGTACAAAGAATTGGCGGGGCACATGTATTGGCATGATTTGCGGGAATTCGAGCGGAGCCTTTACCGGCGCGGCGCATCGCTCCACCTCGTCCGCAACGAGAAGCTGTGCACGGAACTGGTGACGCAGTACATGAGCATCAAGCAGAGGCAAGTGCTGTGATTATCGATTTGGAACGGTTCATTACCGAAGAACGGCCGCGATGGAACGAGTTGGAGCGGCTCCTCGACCAATTGGCAAATGACGCGGCCTACCGCGTCAACGTGGCGGCCGCGCGCCGGTTCCACTACCTGTACCAGCGCACTTCGAGCGATCTGGTCAAGCTGGGCACCTATGGCGCCGAACCGGAACTGGTGCATTATCTCGAGTCTCTGGTGGCCCGCGCGTACGGGGAGATCCACGAGACGCGCGCGCGTCCGCACCGCCTGGCTATCTGGCATTGGTTCCGCAACGTGCTGCCCCAGACGTTCCGGCGCCATGCAGGGGCGTTCTACCTCTCGCTGGGCATCACCCTGCTGGGGAGCTTCATCGGCAGCGTGTTTGTGCTGAATCCCGAGGGGAAACGGACCTTACTTCCCTATGCACACCTCCAGATAGATCCCGCGGAACGGATCGAAGCCGAGCGCGAGATGTACGAACGGGCGGGCGAGGAGGGGTGGGACCCCCTGGCGGGCGCAAAGGCCCAGGGAACGGCCTTCTACATCATCAACAACACTCGGGTATCATTCATCACGATGGCCCTCGGGATGACGTGGGGCATTGGCACCATCGCGGTATTGTTCGGCAACGGCGTGCTGATGGGCGCGGTATGCATGGATTATGTCCGCGCCGGTGAGGGCGTTTTCCTGACCGGGTGGCTTTTGCCCCATGGCGCGACCGAGATCCCTGCCATCCTCATCGCGGGCCAGGCAGGGTTCTTGCTCGCACAAGCGCTTATCGGCTGGGGAACGCGCGCCCCCCTCCGAGAACGCCTGCGCGCCACCGGGCCGGACGTCGTGACGCTGATCGGATGCGTGACGCTCTTGCTGGTCTGGGCCGGGTTCGTCGAGGCCTATCTCTCGCAGTACCATTTCGTCGTTCCGTTCTGGCTGAAGATCGCGTTCGGGATGGCCGAGCTGGTTCTTCTGTTCATGTACCTGTTCTTGTCCGGAAGGGCGAACGAGCGAGGGAAAGACGATACGGCCGATTCGGACCGGCGCGGCGCCCCAGGTGCCTCATGAGCAGGTATGACGCGCAAAGAATGGTTATTCGGACTCCCGAGGGGGTGGAATTCGGGCTGCTGCTGGCGGGACCGATCTCGCGTTTCCTGGCATGGCTGATTGATACGGTCTGCCTGGCTTTCGCCGCGATCATACTGTCGATTCTGGTGAGCGCGCTCATTCCGATTCATAGCGATATAGTGGCCGCGTTGTCTGCCCTTCTTTTGTACGCCCTCTTTACCGGTTACCGGATTGTCTGCGAGTGGTTCTTGCGCGGGCAGACGATCGGCAAGCGATTGCTGCGTCTGCGGGTTATCGACGCCCAAGGCCTTCGCCTGGGATTCAGCCAGGTCGTGATCCGCAACCTGCTCCGTTTCGCCGATGCCCTCCCCTTCCTCTATTTCGTGGGAGGTCTTCTGTGCGTCGTGTCCAAACGGTGCCAGCGTTTGGGGGACTTGGCGGCAAACACCGTCGTGGTGCGTGAGGACACTTTCGCGACCCCCAATCTCGACCGGGCGCTGCCCGATAAATTCAACTCCTTGAAAAGTTATCCCCACCTGGCGGCCCGGCTGCGTCAGCGAGTGACGCCCGAGGCGGCTAAACTGGCCCTCCAGGCCCTCCAACGCAGGGAGATGTTGAGCCCCGGGGCCCGCGTCTCTCTGTTTGCCGAGTTGGCCGAGTTCTTCCGCTCTCTGGCGCCCTACCCGGAAGACGCGACATTCGGAATGACTGACGAAACGTACGTCCGGAATGTGGTAGACGTGGTATTTGGCGAACGGAAGCCCGTCATCCGAAGCATGAAACGCGCCGCCGGCACGGAAGAGGCCGGGAAAGACAGTAATAAAGCCGGACTGGATCAGACAGGATAACGAGGCAGTCCGGATTCGATTTTCAGCCGGCCATCCCCGTTCCGCATCCGCGAAAGACTTCGACATGTAACCGTTCGGGACAGACCACGCGATTCTGCCCCGCAAAACCTTGGGGCCGTGACCCGTCCGTGATCTTGACAGCCACTCAAACCCTTGATATTGTGCCAGTTTCGACAGAACCGGACCCGTGGGTGGAGCGCAAATCCCGGGGATTCCTGGCACGGGGCAACGGCTAAACGAGGGAGTGGGTCATGGCGAAAAGCGAATCCATCCAGGCCGCGGTGATTATGGGCAGTAAATCGGACTGGGAGACCATGCGTCCGGCCTCGGAAACGCTCAAGGAGTTCGGTATCGCTCACGAATGCCGCGTGCTTTCGGCTCATCGCACGCCCGAGGCCCTGGTCGAGTTTCTGCGCTCCGCGGAAGAACGCGGCTGCCAGGTGTTCATTGCGGGTGCGGGCGGCGCCGCGCATCTGGCGGGCGTCGTGGCATCAAAGACGCTCAAACCGGTATTTGGCGTGCCCATCGAGAGCAAGCTTCAGGGCCTGGATTCGCTCCTGTCGACGGTGCAGATGCCTGCGGGCATCCCCGTGGGCACCCTGGCCATCGGGCCGGGGGGGGCCACGAATGCTGCGCTGCTCGCTACCGCTGTCTTGGCCCTGCAACAGCCCGAACTGACTGAGAAGCTCCAGGCATACCGCCACGAACTCGCGAAAAAGGTGTCGGAGTCTATACTCGACTAAGGGCCGGCCGGCTGACGGCTATTCGGAGGTGTGTTTGTGAAACCGCGGGGGCTCACGCTGGTCGAAGTCCTGATAGCCTTGGTCATCCTGACCATCCTGCTGGTCATCGTCTTGCCGGCGCTTGTGCAGTCGCGCGAAAGATCATTGCGGCAAGCGTGCCGCACCAATCTCAAAACGATTGCTATCGCCATCAAGATGTACGCACAAGACGACCCGAATTACCGGTGGCCGCCCGTTGCCTACCTGCCAAGGCATGGAAACCCGGGCACGCCCGGCAACTGGAACATAGACGGCTCTTTCTCCCCTTGCGCCCGGTGCCTCTATCCCAATTATCTCAAGGACGTATCGGTGTGGATTTGCCCGGCCGACTACGCCGCGCGCAGAGAAGAAATGTCCGCGTATCTCGAATCATGGGTGGATGCCAACGGAAACGTCAACATCGAACGTTTGGAGCGCGAGGCAGACGTCTCCTATCAGTACTTGGGATGGGCGATTTGGTCAAGCGCCTACCTCCATGACGGGCATGGAGACTCCACCGAAGTGCTTTCCGCCATCGAAAAGGCCCTGAATTACGCGGCCACCTACACGGATACGGCCACGTTCCCGCCGGAACAGGATATCGTCTTCCCGAACGGGCATCCGAATCCGGACGCACGTTCCCAGACGCTGCCTCGGTTCCGCGAAGGTTTTGATCGGGTCTACGTTACGGATACAAGCAGCTTTGACCTTCCGCCTGCTCAGTCCGAGATTGCCGTCATGTGGGACCGCGTCCCGCCGGACCTTGCCCGTTTCAACCATTCTCCGCAAGGTTCAAACGTTCTTTTCGCGGACGGCCACGTCGAGTTCGTGCAGTACCCCGGAGAATTCCCGATGTCGGACCTGTTCGCGAAGGTGGCCGCGCTGCGGAAGGCGAATCCGTAAGCGGGTTCTTGCACCCCTCTGGCGCCGGACTCAGAAGACGATGACACCCCATTTGCCGAGGGCCAGGGTCTCGCCTTCTTCGGCGCGCTTCTGGAACACGGAAACGATGTTGCCCTCGATGTCGCCGAACAGCAGGAACTCAGGCGCCTTGACCTTAACAAAGCCCTGAGAAACCACGGTGTCGTACACGCTGTCCTTGTTGCGGTTCTGCAAGGGCGTGAGCACGTACACGATTCCGCCTTCCGCGCAGACAGCCTCGACGGCGTCAATGCTTGCGCGGACGAAGCTTTTCCCCCGGAGAAATTCAGGGAGTTTCAGCGCCGTATACTCACGGTTTGTAAACAGAAGAGCGTCTTTGTTGAGGGTATCTACCGCGCCCTCGACAGGCTCGAACACCGCGCGGCCGCCGCTCAGGAGCTCTTGCCCGTCGTCGTTGGCGCCGTATTGGAATTCCTTATTCGCCATGGCTTTGTTCACCAACACGCGGAAACGGACAGCGGCAGACACCGGCTGGCCCGCAGCCACGTCTTCCTCCTTGAACGTGGCCATCAGGATTTCCTTGGCATTGGTGCGCTGCCAGTCGTAGATGAGGTAAATGGTTCCGTCGGACGACTGCACCACATCGGGGTACGAGACGGACATGCGCTCGTCGAGCATCAATCCCCCATACCAGGTTTTCCCGTCATCATCCGATAGAAACGCTTTCAAATGCGACCGGCTCTTTTGATCAGGGGGGTCATGCTTCACGAAAAGAAGTTTACCGGACGCAAGCCGCCGGATGCAGAACCGCGCGTGGGGGATGTGGGTGACCGTCTCGGCCACGTGCCGGTCGGTCCAGGTCTTGCCGCCATCGGCCGAGACCGCCTCCCCGAGACCCGTATTGGTTCGCACGACCATCCAGAGGGAGCCGTCCTTGCGCTCGACGATCATGTGTTCATCGCAGGCCCGCCCGTCGACGTCCGACCTGCCCAGAAACTCGAAGGTCTTGCCTTGATCGCGCGAGACCCAGACGTTCGAACCGGTGTTGGCGGCAATATCGCGGGCGTACTCCGGTTTCATCACGTTGGCGTTGAATGCCCAGACAGCCACGGGCAAGAGCCATTCGCCCGACCGCAAGACCGTAGGCTTGTTCATCATGATGCCGTCGCAGATGCGGCGCGGTTCCGACCACACCGGGTCAGCCTCTCCCGATTCCACGGTGGTCATCGCCCACACGCCGGCCCGTCCGTCCCAATGGCTGTAGCCTTGCGCCCAGAACCACCACAGCTTTCCGGCGGGGTCGTGCCACAGACACGGGTCAAACGTGCGAATATCTCCCGGCACATCGATGACTACCTTCACGTCAGACCACGTCTTGCCATCATCTCCGCTCGTGACCAGCATGACATAATTCAAGGGGCCTTCGGTGTCGCCGCCGCCGTACCAAGTGGCCCAGAGCCGGCCGTTGGGCGCCCGCTCAATGCCCGGAATCCCCTGAAACTGTCTTTCACTACCGGCGTACTCGGGGCCCGGCGCGAAAACAACCAGGGGCGGCGCAAGAGCAGCATCCGGCACGGCAGAGTCCTGCGTGTGCGCGGCCAAACTGATGCCCAAGACCGCCATGACGGCTACGAAACACAAACGCGCCATAGGGAACCCCCTTCATAGAAGTAAGGCGCCCGCTGGCAATCCCGCGGGCGCCCGTTTTATATGCGCTTACTTCAAGAACGCCGCCTCGGCCTTCGCCAAGGCGTCTGCAATGTCTTCAGCTTCACGAAGTGTCATGCCTTCGTGGACTTTGATGAGGAAAAGCGATTGGTTGTTGGCCTTCCAGTTGGGCAGCTCGAACCGCCGGTTGGGGTCCCCGGCATACAGTGGACAGGTCCACGGATACCCGCTGTGCCCAAATACGGCGCGGTTCTTGTACCACTCGTGATGGGTGAACGGCGTCGTGTAGTGGGCGCTGAACGGCAGTCCCTCGGCTTTCAAGGCCTCGATGAACGTGTCGAGGTCGCAGGACACCTTGTCGAGGGCTAGACGAAACACCATGAACCAAAAGACGCTCTCTGCCCCTTCCGGGCCTTGGTCGATGCTCACGGCCTGCAACGGTTCGCAAAGGTCAATGACCTTCTGCGCCACCAGCCGAATGCGCTCGAGCATGCCCGGAAGCTTCTTGAGCTGAACCGTTCCTACAACCGCGCTGAGATCGTTCAAATTCAGATTCAACGAGCACGTGACATTGTTTTCAGCGTCCTCGAGACCAAACGGCTTGCCGCGATCGGAACACCGGCGCGCTTTCCAATAGAGCTCTTCGCTCCTGGTGTACACGATGCCGCCTTGCGCGGCTGTCGCGTGGTGCTTGCCCGACATCGTCGAGAACGCCGCGATATCCCCGAACGTGCCAACGTATTGCCCGTTGTAGCGCGCACCATGCGCCTGGGCACAGTCCTCCACGACCTTGATGTCCCTGGCCCGGGCGACCTCCATGATCGGCCCCATGTCGGCGGGAGTTCCGGCGATATGCGCGACGACAATGGCGCTGGTGCGTTCCGTAATGGCCTTTTCGACTTCCTTGGGTCCCATGTTGTAAGACCCGGGGGCACAATCAGCCGGGATCGGCACGCAGTTCATCAGTGGCACGGGCATGACCCCGCCCATATCGGATACGGACGGGACGATCACCTCGGTGAAAGGCTCGATCTCGAGCGCCCGCAAAGCCACATACACGGCGCTCGTGCCCGAATTCACGGCGTCGGCGTAGCCGCCGCCCAGGAAATTGCAGAACTGCTTGCAATAGGCTTCTTCCTCGGGCCCGTTGTAGCTGAAGGCCTGTCCCGTCTCGATACTCTTATCAAAAAGCGCATCGACAGCCCGCTTCTCTTCTTCTCCAAACAAATGGCGGGGCGGCCAGGGCCCTTTACGCACGCATGGCCCGCCGTTGATCGCCAATTGCTCTTTTGATCGCGCAGTCATAACACGAATACTCCCTTTTTCCTGTCACAAAACCGGATGTCCAGCGAATGATAGCAGCCTTACCACACCTGCTCAAACAAACGGATCAGATTGCCGCCCAGGATCTTCGCGATATCCCGTTCGCTATATCCCCGTTTGACCAGTTCGATGGTGATGTTGGAATAGTCTTCCGGCTCGCGAAGTCCCTCGGGCATCACAACAGGCCAATCCACCTTCAAGGTCCACCAGGATTTACTGCGGCCGGCGCGGTACTTCTGCAACTCCTTCTTGTTGCGATTGATGAAGAAATCGCTCGCAACCGACACAAAATTGATGCCGACCAGGTCCGCCACGTATTCAATGGTATCCACGTAGTCAACGACGGTCGCTTTGCTGCCCTTCTTCAAACAAGACGGCCAGAAGGTGCACCCAAACACCCCGCCCTTCTGCGCGAGCAGTTTGATCTGGTCATCGGTCTTGTTGCGCGGGTAGTCATAAAGTGATTCCGGACTCGAATGTGTGCTCGCCACGGGCCGCTCGGAGCGTTCGATGGCTTCGAGGGTGCTCTTGGGACCCGCGTGCGACACATCCACGAGAACCCCGTGCTCGTTCATACACCTGATGACCTCGATGCCAAACCGCGACAAGCCGGCGTCCACCCGCTCGAAACATCCATCCGCAACGTAGTTGCGCTCGTTATGGGTCAATTGCATAACGCGAATACCCATGCCCTTCAAGACGGGAATGAGCTCGAGCTCTTCTTCGATGGCCGCGGTATTCTGCAGACCGAGGATGACGCCCAGTTTGCCGTATTGCTTCGCCGCATCGAGGTCCTCGGTTTGGCGGATGGGCATCATTGTTGTCTCGAATTGGCTGAACATCCGGCGCCACGTGCAGATCCTGAGCATGGTATCCTTGAAGTTGTCGAGAACGGCGACGGTGGCATTCACCGCCGTGACACCCCCAACAAGCAGCTGCTGCACGAGCGCCTCACCGTACTTGCTGGGATTGGCGCCGTCAATAACGACCGTCTTCCGGTGGATTTCAAGGGGGTCAACATCCGCCATCTTTTCCATCTCCTCCGTTGTCTGGACCCACGTCCTCCAATGAGTTCCCACTAGGCGCCGGATCGTCCCCATCTCCCATCGCACGTGACACGTCCGTACGCCAGGCAATGAGCGGACATGCGCCCTCTCCTCCGGCTGCCGCGCAACCGAAGCACATCACACGGTCTCGGTAACCAGGAAGCTATCCGAACGTCCCCGTTGCGACAAGGACAGTCATCACCAGCATGAACCAGTGAATCAAGAAGGCGTAGAGAAACGACTGCGTGCGCCACGCCACAAAACCGAAGCCCACCCCCGAAAGCCATGTCGACATCGCTTCGATTTCCGGTTTGCCGATGTGAAGCAAGGCAAAGGGCGCCATCTGAATGAAGATGGCCGGACCGGGCCCAAGGATGCGCGCAAGGCCAAACAGGCAGAAACCCCGGAGAAGGTACTCCCAACCCCAAAGCAGAATTCCGGTGGAGTACAACATGCGGATTTGTCTCATCACCGGCCCCATTTCGGCGAGAGCGTCGTCGTAGTACATCTTGCGGTACATGTGCTCGAGGCTACCCCCGCGAACGACCAACAACAACATGACAAAGATTGCCGGGCAGACCACCAAAAGCCACACCAAGCCCTCTTTCCATTTTCCCAGGCGAAGGCCGTAGTCTCGGGGCGAATCTCCCATCAGCAAAACCGCGGCAACAGGCACAAGAAAAAACAGCACGAATTGGGTATGCCCTTCTCCCAAAGCACCCGACCCCCACGCCTCGAGTCCGATCGGACGCAGCCACGTACGAAGAAACCTGCCGTGGTAACAGAGAAGCATCGGGAGCACCACTGTAAGCCACAAGACGATTGCCATGCGGAGGTTCACGTCCACTCCGCCAATGCGAACCTGTTCACGCAGTCTGGGGTATTTCATGGTTGCCTCCGGCCTCACCGCCGTCTTGGATTCCGCCCGTGGTTTTGCTCAGGACACAACACTATCAAATACCGCAATTGGCCTCCAAATTACCGCCCCGAATGATCCTGCACTGGGGCGCGTGCGCCAATCGCCCGACGATGGGGCGCAGGCTTTCAGGCTGCTCGCGTGGGACCGGTGCCCTCGCCGGTCACGATAGTGCGAACAACCCGCCTGCAACGTGGCATGAGCATCCTGCCCATGATTTCTTCAACTGTCCTGACGTGCAGCTTCCGCCGCCCCTCCGGGGCTGTGTGATGGCGGCGTTATGACCCAGGGCTGCGCCACGCGTACCGCGTGGCTGGCCCTGGGCTACGTCCTGCCGCCCCTGCGGGGCTGAAAAGGGGGACGATCGATGTCCCGGGGTGAGCGTCGCAAGGACAAGAGAGCTGAAAGCCCAATGCAGAAACAAGACGTTGTGGTAAGGGCTTCCCGCCTCCTCGTGTGGGACCGGCGCCCTCGCTCCTGCCCGTGTGGGACCGGCGCCCTCGCCGGTCATTCCGCCACGTTTGGGCCCGGCAGATATCCCGGTCCGCATTTGAGAAATCTCCGCCTCGGACACAACAGCCCGTTACAGCGCCAACGGCGCGATACATACCAGCCTTTACAGCGCCAACGGCGCGATACATACCAGCCTTGGCTGAAGGCCAAGGAAACCGGCCCCCCAAAAATCCTCACCGGGCTGAAGGCCCGGAACATTACGTCGTGCGGCCGTTCAATCCCCAATATGTTTCGGGCCTTCAGCCCTCTTGCCTGTTTTGAATCCCAGCCCCTGGCCCTTCAGGCCAGGCTGGTATGTATCGCGCCTTCGGCGCTGAAGAGGGGAAACCCTAACCTGCGAGCACGTATCCCGCCGTTCGCGCGCAAGAGGGGAAAACCCTGGCCTGCATGCACGTTTCATGCCTCAGCGCCAACGGGACGAAACATACCCTCTACGATACGTTGTCTCCTCTACAGCGCCAACGGCGCGTCACATACCAGCCTTGGCTGAAGGCCAAGGAAACCGGCCCCCCAAAAATCCTCACCGGGCTGAAGGCCCGGAACATTACGTCGTGCGGCCGTTCAATCCCCAATATGTTTCGGGCCTTCAGCCCTCTTGCCTGTTTTGAATCCCAGCCCCTGGCCCTTCAGGCCAGGCTGGTATGTATCGCGCCTTCGGCGCTCCGGAGGCCCCATGCCCTTGCCATCGGCGCTCGGGAGGAGCCATGCCGTGCGCCTTTGGCGGGGTTATCCGACCACGGCAAGGAGATGGCGCCCCTGGGAGCGCCGAGCGCCAGCTCGGCATTCGTCTGCCGTCTGCCGCGTCCGCGGTCCGAAGGACGCGTGCCATTCGCCGTTGGTGATGGAGAGGAGTGAGGCATAACCCGAAAGCATGTTTCGCGCCGTTGGCGATGAAGACTCCCGGTTAACGTATCTTCCGCGGTCGGAGGCCGAGCGGGCCCGCGAATAGCATGGTGCCGTACCGTTCCGCCGTTTCGACAGCGCTAATCCGGATTAGGGCGCGTGCGCAACAGGCCACGTGCGCAACGGTAACGCCGCGCCCGGCGACCTTGGTATACTGGCGCAGGTGTACCCGGACGTTGATTCTCTCGCGGAGGAAACCATGGCTCCCTTCTTGGTCGCTCTGGCATTGACCGCTGCTCAGCTCCCGTTAACCCCGGTGCCCCAGCGGGTCGAACTTGACGAGAAACGTGTTTTCAGGCTTTCCCCGGTTGATCCCATCGTATTGGCCGACGACCGGGTGGCGGAACGCGACACAGCCGTTGGGCTAATCCGCAGCGCCTCCGGGTTCGAGCTGCCGGTGGCGACCGCCGCTACTCACCCGGCGGGCGCACGCGGTCTTTATATTGGCGAGCTCGGCCAGCACGAAAGCCTGAAACATCGCAAGCTCGCCAAAATCCTGGACTTCGGGAAGCCGCCGTCCGAACAGGGATATTTCCTGCGCGTTACGGAGGATATGGTCGTCGTCGCGGGAGCCGACCCGGCGGGGACATTTAACGGCGTACAAACGTTGTGCCAGCTCATCGGGGAACAGGGGCAGATCCCCTGCGTCACCATTGAGGATGCGCCCGACCTGGGATGGCGCGGTGCGTGGGTCGGGGGGCCGCTATCCGGCGAGCAGATGGATGCGTTCGCCGCGCTGAAATGCAATCTCATCGCATTCGAAAACGACGATTTTCTTGATCTGACGGCCGAGCGGCTGGCGGCGTGGCGCGAAGTCTTTGAGGACGCGCGTCTGCGCCACATCGAGCCCGTGCCCGTCGTCCGAACCCTTAAAGACGTCATCCCGTTTCTGAAGCGCCATCCGGAAGCAGCGGTCGCCCGCACCGTGACGGAGAAGGTCCGGCTCGAAGAGGACAACTGGGCGCTGCTGTCCCACCCTAACGTCCTGGAGACGCCGGAATCGCCGATCACCGTTGTACTGAACACGAAGCCCTTTCAACAAGGCCCGGATTACGCCATCGACCGCGGCGATTTCGCATACCCATACAAGGCAACCAACGCGCCATGGCTCATCCGCGGCAACATAGGGGGGCGCATCCCCGACGGCGCGGCGGTGACGGTAACGTACGCTTATGTGCCTGTCGGCGCCGCCGATTGCGTTCCCTTTGGGGAAGGCACGGAACAGGCGTGGCTGGACATGCTCGAGACGATCAGCCGTGAGCTGAAACCCCGGTTCATCGCCGCAAGACACGATTGGCCAGGGGGCGTGTTCGAAGACCCGCGAGTTATCAAACGCAATGTTTCAAATGAGTCCGTGAAAGCACAATCCGTCCAGGCCCTCGATAAACTCGCCCGCCGGGCCGAACCTGAAGTGCGGTTGCTGGTGATTTCGGACGCGTTTCGAGGGCAGCGCTCACACGTCCGGGAATTGGCCGCGAATCTGCCCCGTACGGCGGCCTATATTCTCGAGACGGGCGAGCCCGAAACCGGCTCGCCCGAGGATGTCGCTTCGGTCCTCGAGCCGTGGCAGTCCGAAGGCCTGGAAATCTTCGGGAAGCCCCACCCCTCGGTCGCCAGCGCCTATGCCTGGGGCAGTGACGTAACGGGTTCGGAAAACCGGCTTCGGGGCTTGCTCATGCCGCTCGGGACGGGGACGGCCCCCTCGGCGGCCTTCCGCATCGCCATGCAAAAGAGCTGGGCGGCAGGGAAATGGCGCTCGGTCTGGCCAGAGGCCTTGAACGCATATTTCGAGGCGGACCTCTGGGAGCCGCAATACGGCGAGGCCGCCGCGGCCGTGGCAAGTCACATCGACCGCCGCACCCTCGCAGGCGTTACCCCCGAGAAGACGTATGACGCCTTCCGCAGCTACAAGAGCCAGCGGGGCTCGAGTCTGCCGGAAGACGACCCCCAGGTGAAGCTGGTATCCGCGCTGATGGCCAACATGACCGAGTATCTCGCGTTGGAACGGTCCTTCGACCAGAATCAAGGCTCCTCTACCCTGCAGAAGCTGGTCAGCCTCGTCCAACGGCAGACGGCCCTGGACCCGCAGGCCGATAAGGACCGGGCGCAGCGCATCATAGATACTATCAAAACGAAAGGCCTGTTCGTGCCCTCATCGATTCTTTTCGGCAGATACCTGTTGCCTTTCCGCGAAATGACGCTCATATCCGGGCACCGGCCCATCGAGATCGTCGCGGAACCGCAATACACGGACACCGAGCATACCGCCGAGGCCACGTACGATTTTCTGGCCGAGCCGGGACCTATCTGCCGGGTGGATTTCGACACGGTCGGCGCGGCCGATGTCACGCTTGAACAGAGCCGCGACGGCAAGGCGTTCTCCGCAATGCAGCAATGGACGTCAGGGCAACGCGGAGGGGTGCGCGCCCCGCTAATCCTCGATAAGCCGGTGCGCACCCGGTATCTTCGCATCACGGTCAAGGCCCCGGCGGAACAGGCCGTGTTACGAAACCCCCGCGTGTTCGCGCTGAAGGGTCCAGCGGTCGGCGTGTGCGGGCGCACCGATACGGCGCCCGTGCTGGACGGCTCATTCAAGGAGAAGTGCTGGCCGACGGAACCTCAAGCCGAGGGTTTTGTGTTGGCCGACACCAAGGTCTTCGCCGCGGCGCAAACGACATTCTGGCTTTGTGCCAGCCGCGACACTCTCTACGTTGCCGCCTACGCCCGGGAACCGCGCATGACAACCATGGCCGCGGCCAAGACTGGCCGGGACGCCTCCCTGGAGAACGACGAGCATCTCCTGGTGACCCTGCAAGCGCCCGGCGGCGTGGTCTTCGCATTCGCCGTCAACCCCTTGGGCGCGCAGTTTGACAGCCTCGAGGGCGACGCTGCATGGAACGGGGACTGGAAAGTGTTCACGGCTTCCTACGGCGAGGGCTGGGCCGCGGAGTTCGCGATTCCGTTTAAAGTCTTTGGCATTCAGCCCAAACGCGGCGAGGCGTGGCAGATGAATTTTGCCCGGTTCCGCAACAATGTTCACAAGGAACGTTCGGCATGGGCCTATGACCCGAAGACGGACCGGGTGTCCGAATGGGGTAACATGATCTTCGACTGAAGCTGTCGCATCGAAGCTCGCCTTGACTGTCCGGCAGGGCTGTTGTTGAATAGGAACGCGCCAAACACAAACGAGATACCAGGAATACGCGTAATGAAAGCATTGGTCTTTGATGGCAAGCCCCACATCGCTGATGTGCCCAGGCCCGTGCCCGCGCCGGACGAAGCACTCGTGCGGGTGCGATACGCCGGCATCTGCAACACGGATATCGAGATCTTGCGGGGATACATGAAATTCAAGGGCATCCCCGGACACGAGTTCGTGGGCGTGGTCGAGGAAGCATCCAACCAACATTTGCTGGGCAAACGCGTTGTGGGCGAGATCAACTGTGTGTGCGGCGCCTGCGAATACTGCCAGCGGGAAATGCCCCACCACTGCTGCGCGCGAACTGTCCTTGGCATTCAGGGCCGCGACGGTGCGTTTGCCGAATACCTCACGCTCCCAGAGGAAAACCTGCATCTAGTCCCTGAAAACGTGCCTGACGAAATCGCGGTGTTCACGGAGCCCGCCGCGGCGGCCTTTCGTATCCCCGAGCAGGTCGAAATCGATGCCGATGACCGGATCATTGTCCTCGGCGATGGCAAACTGGGCCTGCTGGCCGCCCAGGTCCTCTGGTTGCAGGCAAAGAACCTGGTGTGCGTGGGCAAACACCCCTGGAAACTGGAAGTCCTCACCCCCCTGTGCATTCAGACGCGTCTCGCGGACGAGCCGCTCGAGGGGGGCGCGGAGATCGTCGTGGATGCGACCGGTTCGGCAGCCGGGTTCAGCCGTGCTCTGCAACTGGTGCGCCCGGAAGGCGTGGTCGTGCTCAAAACGACCGTGGCCGGCCGTTCCGAAGTCGACCTGAGTCTTCCCGTGATCAACGAGGTTCAGATTGTGGGGTCTCGTTGCGGCCCGTTCCGGCCGGCACTCGAGGCACTGGCGCTCGGCACCGTCGTCGTCAAACCCATGATAAGCGCTACATATCCCCTTGACGAGGCGGACCGGGCCCTCGAACATGCCCAATCCGGCGATGCGATAAAAATCCTGCTTCAAATTTCCGAATAACCCGCCCTCCGAGGGCAATGGCGCAGCAAGTAGAGGAGATTCGCCATGAAAGTTGGAATGCTGACCTGTCCTTTCAATAATGAACCCCTGACAGAGGTGATCGATTTGGCTGAAGACGCGGGGATTCCCTGCCTGGAAGTCTGGGCCGGACCCAAGAGCAGGCACATCGACCCCGCCACGATGACTGCCACGAAAGCGCGGAGGATCGCGGCAGACCTTACCGAACGGGGCATCGAGATCAGTTCTCTCGCGTACTACACGATGGACCTGACCCAGCCCAGGCTCACGCGGAAAGTGCAGGCCCACGCCAAGAAGTGCATTGATGCCGCGGCCTCGTTGAAGGTTCCGGTGGTCTGTATGCTCGCGGGCGGACCGGCTCCGGGGATGACCAAGCTCGAAACCATTCGCAAGGTCTTGCCGCAAGCGTTCAGGCCGATCCTGGCTCACGCCCGCAAGAAGGGCATCAAGATCGCCCTCGAAAACTATTTCGCCACCTGCTTGCAGGGATTGGATACCTTTGAAGCGATGTTCGAGGCCATACCCGATGACAATTTCGGATTGAATTACGATCCCAGCCACCTCTACCACATGGAATGCGACTATCTGGCGCCCATCGCGATGTTTCCAAACCGGCTCTTTCATACCCATGCCAAGGATACGCTGGTCGACAAGGCCGCCCGGGCCTATGTCGGCATTTACGGGACGGGCTGGTGGCGCTATGTGATTCCCGGGTTCGGCAACATCAATTGGGGCGAATACGTCAGCCATCTCCGCCAGAACGGCTACGACGGCGTACTGAGCATCGAGCACGAAGACAGCACCCAATCGCCCGAAGAAGGCTTCATGCGGGGCGCGGCATACCTCGAACAATTCTGTTGAGAAGCCGCATGGAACCTGATTGACCAAAGGCAAGAGAGGTGACCGCGAAAAAGGCGCCCGGCTGCCTGCCGCGGGCGCGTTACGCCCGTTCCAACTGTTCGCGATTGTCGGGTATGGGTTGCGCTCTATGTGCGGAGGCACGCGAAATGCAGGGCGCATCTCATGACGAGTGCCGGAGGTGAGGTTGCATGACGCAGCGTCTGCTGGTAGTTCACACAGGCGGCATCGGAGATTTTCTTCTCTGCTGCCCTTCGATTCAGGCCCTTTCCCGCACGTTTCGGGTGGAATTGTTGGGCCGTCCGGACCGCCTCGCGCTGGCGATAGAGGCCGGGATTGCCGACAAGGCGCACGATATCGGCGCGGTCGGGTTCGAGTCTCTGTTTGCGGCCCCGAACGCTGCCATCACGTCGTTCCTCTCAGGTTTCGCGGCGGCCGTAGTCTGGATGCGCGATGATGATGGCGCGTTGAAGCGTTCCTTGCGGTCCTGCGGGGTCCCAGACGCGCAAGTCTTCCCCGGTCTCCCGCCCGACGATTGGGACAGCCACGCCTCCGAGTATTACGTGAAACAGCTCGGGCTGGATGCCCGTGAGCCTTTCCGATTGGCCCTCGCTGGCGCAGACCGGGATTTGGACGTCGTTGTTCATCCCGGCAGCGGAGGAAACAGGAAGAATTGGCCCATGGACCGCTTTCTGTCGCTCACGGAGCAATTGCAGGCTCTTGGCAGGCGCGTTCATTGGTGTCTGGGACCCGCGGAAGAACATATTCGCGTGCCTTCGGGCGCGGAGAGGCTGGCCACATCGTGCCTGACGGAACTGGCCCGCCGGTTGTCGTGCGCGCGGGCCTATGTGGGCAACGACAGCGGCATTACCCATCTCGCTGCGGCGTGCGGCGTGCCAACAACGGCCATATTCGGTCCAACTGACCCCCAGGTGTGGGCGCCGCGAGGCCGTCACGTGAGGGCTGTACAGGGTGAGCCCTGGCCCGGCGTGGAAGCCGTCTTGCGGTCCCTGATAATCGTATGAGCATATGGTATGATATGCACCACTCACATGGGTGCTGCGTTCGCAACGTAAGCATGGAGGACCTGTATATGCGTCGTATGTTCGTTCTGATGATGGCATGCGCGTTCGTTCTTGCTCCCGCGGTTTCGATGGCGCAGGAAAACGCCGCCGCGGAACCGGCCAAAGAGGAAGGAAAAGAAAAGACTGACGGCACGTCCGAAGCCACTCCCTATGTCCTGTTCAACGGGAAGGATTTCGGGGGCTGGAAATTATTCATCCCGGACGAGAATGTCGACCCCGCCACCGTCTGGACGGTAAGAGACGGGGTGGTCCACTGCACCGGGGAACCGGCCGGGTATATGCGTACGAAAAAGAAGTTTTCAAATTACAAGCTGACCTTCGAGTGGCGATGGCCCGAGAAGGCCGGCAACAGCGGCTGCCTCCTGCACATCAGCGGCGAAGATAAGGTGTGGCCCAAAAGCATCGAATCGCAGTTGCACAGTGGCGACGCCGGCGACTTCTGGGTCATCGATGGCACCGATTTCAAGGAGCACAAACCGAGCAACCCGGACGACCGGCGCGTCCCCAAGATGAACGACAGTAATGAGAAGCCCCTGGGCGAATGGAACAAGAAAGAGGTCATCTGCTCCGAAAACACCATCAAGGTCTACGTGAACGGCCTGCTCCAGAACGCCGCCACGGAGACTACCGTGAAAGAGGGGCGCATCGGATTCCAGAGCGAGGGCGCTCCCATCGAATTCCGCAACATCATGCTCTGGCCCGTCCCCGAGGAACACCAGGAAAAGAAACCTGAGGAAGGCGAGAAGAAGGAAGGCAACTGAGCGGTCCCCAAAACATCGCATCGCCGCCCGCGCGGAGTGCCGTCTGCGCGGGCGTTCTGTTTCTTCGCATCATCGCGGCCAGGACGCAGCGCTACCCCGCGCGGCGCAGCAGTTCGTCGATGGCAGGATGGGCCGCCCTGTTGGCGCCGGGCAACGCCGCCAGCTCGTTGAGAAGCAGGATGGTTTGACGGTGAATCTTCGTAAAATGGACCTCCAGCATTTCACGCACAAAGCCTGAGAGCCCGGCGGCGATCCAGGAAAGGCACGCAGCAATCAGGAACGAGGGCATCATGCGCGCGGCATGCCCCATACCGGACAGCGGCTCGCCCGAGGCCTTCAGAGCGGCCAATCCTTCCTTGGCGCCCTGTGCGGCAAGGCGTACCAGAGGGGCATCGTGCGCGAAAGGTTTCGGGTCGTATTGGTGCCTGGAAATGGCCGCGAGCATCGGAAACCCCATGGCGATGATGGTCTGGAACCTGCGCGGCAGGGCCTTGTCCATCTTCGCTGGAAACCCGGCTTTCAGCATGGTTGCGCACAGGGCCTCAGACTCTCTTACGGGAGTGTCAAAAAGCGGGGCTATCTTGGTTTTGCCGAGTTTGTAGGCCACGGCGCGGCCCCGGTACAGCGCCATGATGCCGGGATACATGTAGTGGCAGTTGCCGAACACTGCCCGCCAGGGGTCGAGGGCAGGGCGCCATGCCGGAAACGTGATGATCACGCTTTTTCGGCTGCAATCGAAGGGTTTGAAGGTTGCCAGGGCCTCCTCCCGTTGCTCGGCGCGCACGCAGATATACACGCAATCAACGTCGTCCATACTCTCGAGACGGTCTATGAAGCGCGCGTCAGAGATGACGAAGGGCGAACCTTGCTGGCCGGCCTCGGGCACAAGGGTCATGCCTCTTTCCTGGAATTCCGCGAGCCTTTCCGGACGGGTCAGGAACGTGACGTTATGACCTGCGCGATGGAGGAATCCTCCATACAACTGCCCCACGGCGCCCGTGCCCAAAATGAGAAACCGCATACATTGCCCTTTCCGCCGTGAAAAGCGCCGCTGAAATCAGTAGTATCTCATCATATCATGGGGGAATATGCGCAAACCGGTATTGAAGACGCTGCCGCCCTCCTGGCGTTGTCATTGACGCCGGGCATCGGGCAAGAATCGGTGCGCCTCGTCCTTGAATCAGCGAATCGGGCGGGGAAGGCTCTTTGCGACCTGCTCGCACTGCCCCTGCGCGAGATGGTCATGGTGCTCCCGGCGCGGCGCGACGCGCTCGCCAAACGCATCACGGAGCAGACCCCTGCCCTGCGCGAAACCGCGCGCCGGCTGGTGACGGAGGTCATTGGCCACGGCGGGGGATTTCTTGCCCTAACCGATCCCCGTTACCCGCAGACGCTGCGCACAAGCTTGCGAGGGAGTGCGCCGCCGCTGCTGTTTTTTGAGGGAGATCCCGGGTTGCTGTCGAGCCCGGCAATCGCCGTTGTGGGCACCCGGACACCCTCACAAACCGGGAGAACCGTTGCAGCCGGCATGGCGCGTTTTGCGGCGAAATCACGAGCAGTGCTTGTAAGTGGGGCCGCCGAAGGCATCGATACGGAAGCTCATCGCATTGCCCTCGACGAAGGCGGCATGACTATCGCCGTGTTGCCGCAAGGTCTCTTGAGATACACCCCTCCTGAATACCTGCGTCGCGCCCTTGCGGAGAGGCGGGCGCTCTTGGTCAGCCAGTTCCCGCCCGATTTGCCCTGGCAACGCTATGCCGCGGTCACGCGAAACAACGTGATCGCCGGGCAGGCGCGGCTGGTCCTTGTTGTCGAACCGCGAAAACAGGGCGGGAGCGTGCGAACGGGTCTTGCGGCCCGTCTCCAGGGAAAGACCGTCGCGGTGTGGCAACAAGACGCCAGTGGTCTGGCCCACGTGATGGCCGGTGCGGGTTGTGTGAACCTTGGCGGCCAATCCGGCGTCCGGCTGGAGCGAGAACTCCACGGGCTGTGGCGTCAGTCAGAAGCCCTCGAGGCGCAGCCAGGAGAGCTTTGGCTGACATCGTGACTATGCGGATTCGATCAACTCCGTTATCTTTGCTACACTGACGAATAGAAATGCCGGCCAACAAATGAGGGGGGCCAAATCATGGTCTTCATTAAGACATTCAAGGGTTACGAAGACAAGCCGCTGCTGCTTGACGCCGAAGTAAACCAGTGGATCGTACGGAACGGGGTCGAGGTAGTCGATATAAAGACCGTCCTCGGTCATGAAAATGGGTCGCGGGCGGGTTCGGGCGACGTTCTCTACACCGTAGTATATCGCGCCGACGCGCCGGTCGAGTAGAAAAAGCGCCATCGAGGACGCTGGGCAAGGCGGGCAGAACTTATTCGTAGCGTCTCGGCCGGGCAGCTGCGAACGCATCGAGCTGAGGCGCAACGCGTGCGGCAATATCCGCGGGGGGCTCATCGCGCTCCAGCCAGGTGCGCAGTGCATCACCGCCGGCCAGGATGTCGAAGGTAGGCCCCCACTCGAATTGTCTTGGATGGCGGTTGCGGATCGCCCGCAACAGGGCCACGGCCACCGTGAACGCCCGCACTTCAGACGGCTTGTGTACGTGGATGCGTATCCCCTGGCATTCCTCATCCCTGTAACGCGGATTCGACGCCTTTCCGGGGATGGCCCGCGGGGTGTAACGGCATGCGGATACCGTGCACCCCGGCGTCTCGCCCGGCTGAAGCCTTCCGATCACACCCTCTGCGTCAAGCCAGGGCGCTCCAATAACATGGAACGGCGTTTCGGTGCCACGCCCTTCGTTCAAATTGGTGCCCTCGAACAGGCACGTGCCGGCGTACAATAGCGCCGTCAGCGGAGTCGGAATGTTGGGAGAGGGCGGCACCCAGGGATAGGCACACTCATGAAAGAGGAGATCTCTTCGCCAACTATCCAGCGGATGTACAAAAACGTTCAGCTTCTGCTTGCTGAACTCCTCGCGCAAAAAGAACACCGCCAGTTCCCCCATGGTCATCCCATGCCGGATCGGAATGCGCGCGCAGCAGACGGGCGACCCCGTGCGCTCGGCTATCGGGCCCTCGAGCACGACGCCTCCGAGTGGATTCGGACGATCGAGTACGAGCACCGGCTTCTTCGCCTGCGCGCATGCTGCCAGGCAGTCCCGCATAGTCGCCATGTACGTGTAATAACGCGAGCCGATATCCTGAAGATCGACCAGGAAATACCCGACCTCGGCGAGTTCGGCCTGAGAGGGGCGCTTCTGCGTCCCGTAAAGACTGATAACGGGGACATCGCCCTGTTCGGAAGCCACTGTGGCGCCGGCCTCGTAATTGCCGCGGATGCCGTGTTCCGGGCTGTACAACACATGAAGCTTGTTCGACGGGCCAAGGCCAAAAACGTCGAGGATATGCCGGCCCATCTCGTCCACGGCGGCATGATTCGTGAGCAGGGCGACACGGCGTGTCTCACGAAGAATGTAGAAGCTCTCTCTCAACAAGCGGTCCACACCGGCATGAGTGTTTGCACGCCGCGGATACAAGGCGCGGGCAACGCTCCGATAGAACGTATTCCGTAACGTCTCGTTGTCCCGGTTTCCCGTCCCGGGATGACAGGTATTGGACAAGAGGATCGCGAAAACACCCGTATCACGGTCCATCCATATGCTGGTGCCCGTCCAACCCGTATGCCCGAGAGCCCTTCGAGAGGGCAGGAAACCCGTCGTCTTTGTGTCCCACGGGTCTATCAGCCATCCGAGGCCTTGCCAGGGATAGAAAGGAACCTGGCCCTTGACGCTGACCTCGTCGAGGGTGGATTCGGACACCACCTCGCCGCACAGGAATGCCCTGCAGAACCGCGCGAGATCGTCCGCGGTCGAAAACAGTCCCGCGTGCCCCGTAACGCCGCCGGCTGCATACGAATTCTGATCATGCACTTCACCTTGCATGAGACGGCCGCGCCAACCGCACCGTTCCGTGGGAACACAGCGCGGCCGGACGGATTCGGGCGGGTTGAAACAGGTATCCCCCATGTTCAGGGGCGTGAATATCCGGCTTTGGCAAAAACGGTCGAGCGTCTGCCCGGTCACGCGCTCGACGACGCGGCCCAGAAGCATGAACCCGATATCGGAATACACCCAGCGGACCCCGGGAGCGTTGTCGATACCGCGCTCCGCGCTTTCCATCAGCATCCCTTCCACCGAAGTATGCGTGCGGTAGAAGGGCCGTCCTGCCAGGAAGCCCGCGGTATGCGTCAGCAGGTGACGCAGGGTCATCTTCCGAAACGCTTCGATGGGAACATAATCGGCGGCCGAGCGGTCCAACTCGATAGCGCCCTGTTCGCGCAGCAACAACACGGCCGTCGTCGTAGCGACAACCTTCGTGAGTGACGCCAGGTCATAAATGCCGTCTGTCCGGGCGGCAACCCGAACAGGGTCGAGCTGAGCATCGCCCGCCGCCTCCAGAAAAAGTATCTCGGCCCCATTACCGACGCAGGCAACAGCGCCGGGACTGTTCGAATCGCGTACAGCGTCGCGGAGACCTTGTAGGATCATTTCATGCAAGATGAGTCCCTCGATGCCGTTTGGATAAGCGGAACCATTCTGAATACTGCACTCTGAATTACCGGCAGACGCTGAGTCTAATTGGTCGCGGTCAACGACGCAAGAAACAGCTCGAGGCCGCGACCAGCAGCTGTGGGATGCGTGAAGGCCCCGGCCGGGTGAACCGGGGAAGACGCCGCCCCTCTGCGGAAGGGCCAGAAAGGAAACCGGAGGCCCCTGCTCTCGAAAGCGGTTTGGCCGTTTCGGAGAGCAGGCGCCCCCGGTTCAGTGCGCAGAAGAATACTACTTCTTCTTCGCGGCCTTCTTCTTCGCGGCCTTCTTCTTGGCAGCCGGCTTCTTCTTCGCTACCGCCTTCTTCTTGGCGGCTGGCTTCTTCTTCGCTACCTTCTTCGCTGCTGTCTTCTTCTTCGCTGGGGCCATGGGGTTCCTCCTTTCTCGCGTCTAAACCCCTAAACATGTGCTCACGGCTACCTGCCTCTCCCACACAGATGAGGCATATCTGCCGTTCACACGGCTCATGACGCAGTCATGAAGCCCTATGCCAACGAGCCGGAGGCTCGATGTGGCCCTTGAATCCCCTTACAACGCTGCGAACACCGCGCCGCGGCAATTCATTTCATTCATGGGATAAGTCCGGAGAAAGACGGCCTTGCTTGCGCTTCGCATGCGTCACGCCCGAAACTTGCCGGCTGCAACACAAACCACATGCTCTTGCGTTCCCCCGTGCAAGCCTCGCCGCTTTCCCTCTCCCCAAACATCTGGCGGCTTCGGTCTTCATCACAGCGTTGTATGCCTGCGCACGAAACTCTTGTTGGCGACGCCAGTTTCTCTCCCCCGATTGCGCTGCGTTTCGCGTGCGCTCGAAGAGAATAATCCCCCGTCCCGCCGGACTCAAACACGTCGCTATGCGCAAGGCGTATCGTCTGCATCAAGTTTCCAACACTACTTTCTGCAACGCTCATTCACGCTATCCATATAAATGTTTAACAGACCTTGCGAAAAATAGCAAGTGTTTTTCATAGGTTGTTTCATTTTTTCCAGAGCGCTTTGATTTGGTCAAAGGCTATGTTAGAGTATGAATGGTTCTTCGAAGCGCGTGATTTTGGTGTTTGAAACGGGCTGTATGAAGCGAGAAATACGTGCGTGCACGCGTGGTCGAGACGCGTAGTAACAGAGAGCATCCAACCCAACATTGCCGGAAGGGAGAAGCAGCTATGGCCGATACGGTAGCGGGATTTTTTTCGGAACTCGCGGGAAAAGTGAACCCTGACAAAGCCTCTGGCATGAACGCCACCTATCAATTCGATATCACCGGCGATGGAGGAGGCAAATGGAACGTGAAGTTTGCCGAAGGCAATGTGGCGGTGGGCGAGGGCGCCGCTGAATGTCCTAACATCACGCTCACCAGCGATGTTTCCACGTGGCTTGACATCGTCAACGGCAAGACAAGCGGCCAAACAGCCTTTCTGCTCGGCAAACTGAAGATCCAAGGCGATATGAGCCTGGCCATGAAACTCGCCAGCGTCTTCGGTCTGGGTTGAGCCCGCCGATGCTTCAATACCACCTCGTGAGTTCGTGTGTGTGAACCTTTCCGCAACCGGCAGGCGTTTCTGCTGTGTCTGCTCGCTGTCGTGAACACGGCGGCGTGCGGCCGGCGCGACGAAGCATCTCTCGCGAACGCCCCGGCAGCATTGACCCTCACCACAACGGACGGAGCGGTGCTCGCCGCGACATTCTATCCCACCCATGCCAAGCCATCCTGCGGGGTGGTATTGGTGCATGATAAGGGTGGAGACAGCGCCCAATGGGCCGGTTTTGCGCGGCGGCTCCAGCAAAGCGGCATTGCGTCTATCGCTTTCGACATGCGCGGGCACGGCGCCAGTACGGGACCTGAAGGCCAGAAGGTCTCGTTCGAAAAGTTCACTGTGGGCGACTGGCTTGAAGCTATATTGGACATTCAAGCAGCCAGAAACGCTCTTCCCGCCAACGGGGTCGATCCCGACAACCTTGCGATCGTAGGCGCCGGCATGGGAGCCAATCTTGCCACGCACTATACGGCCCAAGACCAGACCATCCAGGCTCTGGTGCTGATTTCCCCCGGCCTGGAATATGACGGGGTGCCTGTCCGAGACGCCTTTGAGGCCTACAAACTGCGTCCATCGCTGCTTATCGCCACCAAAGGAGACACCTACGCATCATCTTCGGCTCAGGCCTTGAAGAAGACCGCCTCGACTTTCTGCGAGTTTCGAGAGTATCCGGGAGGTGCGCACGGCATGGATGTCATTGACGAGATGGTCGGGGTGCGGGAAGAATTGGCATTCTGGCTGGAAAGCATCCTCCGAACATTTGACACCGGTGCAGCCATTCGTGATGAGACGGAGTGAAGGCGTGCGGCAGCGGCAGCAACCGCTCGCGCGGAGAACATCGGGGTATCGGCAGGAACACCGGGCATAGGCTGACACGGCTCTTGATGTGCAGATGCCCGTCAACTGTCTCCGAGAACCGGCCACTTCATTGTTTCGTTTGGCGCGGAGCATTCGTCTGCCGTTCCCCCGCACTCGCGTACGCTTCACGCGTGATTGGAAACCCCCACAATGGCTTGACGAAATCGCGGGCGCTCCCTATACTGCGCCATGGAACATCGCATGGGGATGCAGCGATTAGCTGAATTGGGGTAAACGACGTGTCAGACACAGGGCACAAACCGGGTTTTTTCAAGGATGATGCGGGCGATTGGCGCCAGGAACGCCGAAAAAGCCCCGACCGCCGCCAACGTGACTTGGCTTTCGATCATAAAGACCGGCGCCGCGGTTCGCGCCGGCATACCGATCTCGAGATTATCGAGCGGGAACAAAAGGAAATGATCGAAGAGGCGCTTGAGGAATTCGCAGCCGAGCACGAGCAGGAACACCATTAGGGTATCCGGCGCGCGCGCTGGAAGACGTCCCGGCGCATCGAGGACCATCTGCTGAGCGTTCTTCCGCATGCCGCCACGGAAGCGGCGTCACCGTGACTCCTCGAGCACTTTGTCAGCGCGCCATTTGAGTTCGGCGGCCGCCTCTTCTGCCGTCTGAACGCCGTTCAATACACCTGCCAGCGCGTTTTCGATGTGTTCCCGCACCTCCTGCCATCCGGGAACGTTAGGTTCGCAACGCGCAAAGGAAAGACAATCGAACGGGGCTTTGTTGTAAGTCCATTCGTTCCAGAACGCCAACATGCGGGGATCCTGCGCCGCCGACTTGCGTATGGGCAAGTACCCGGTTCCCAAAGCCCAGCGCACAGTGATTTCAGGCGACGTGAAATACTTGGTAAACTCCCACGCGATGCGTTCCTGCTCCGGCGTCGTTTGAAAAATGTTGATATTGGGGCCGTACAAGACCGTTTGGGGGCGCTCGGGGTCCGCCTGAGGAATAACCGCCATGCCCCAGGCGCCGGGTTCGACTAGCGTAGCCGTATAGGTCCGGTGCGAACTCGAGCGGAAGAAAAAAGCCACCTTGTCTTGGGCGAAATCAGCTCGGTCGTCGTAGCGATGCGCCAGAATCTGGTAGGCCAGCCCCTCCTTGCCAAGCGTCTCGTACAGTTTCAGTACAGCGAGGGCTTCGGGTGAATCGAGGAGGCTTTTGCCGTCCGCATACACGTCTCCTCCCATGCTGTACACCATTCCGTCGAATGTGGAGGCGTCCACGGCCACCGCGTAGGCGCGTTTCCCGGCCCGTTCCTTGATCTGGCGGCATTGTGCCAGAAACTCATCCCATGTTCTGGGGGGCTGCTCAAGGCCTGCCGCCGCAAGGACGCGTTTGTTGAAATACAGCATGAGCACGGATTTGCAGAATGGGAACGAATACATGCCGTTCTCAAGAGTGGGATACCGGTTCGTTTCGAGCACGACCGGGAAGAAGTCGTCGAGTTCTTTCTCGCTTAGCCCGATTTCCGGATCCGCTATGAACGGGTCGAGTGGCAGCACGGCGCCTGCCTGGGCGTAGACCGTAGTCATGCTCTGGTACCCCACCGCCATGGCGGGCACCGTTCTGGCCTGGATGCTGGTCACGAGCTTGCGAAAAATCTCGGGATATCCACCGACATAATCGGCCTTGACCGGGATCCCCTCGCGTCCTTGATTGAACTCGGCAATGATGCCATCAAGCAAGTCGCGATTCTCATCCGTCTGGCGATCCCAGAACAAGGCAGCGTTGGGATCGATGGGGCGAAACTCCCGGGAACCTCCGCAACCGCATGCACACAGAAGCCCGGCCAGACCGGCGGCGAGCACCCTTGTGAGCCGATATTTCCTGCCTCTCATCCCTTGATTCCCGCGCTGATGGCACTCTCGAGAAAGTAGCGTTGTGCCGCGAAGTATAGCGCCAGCGTCGGGAGAATCACAACGGCCGCCGCACACATCAGCATATTCAGGCGAACACCCTCGTCCGATGAAAACAAGGTAAGACCCACCTGTACCACCCGCATCTTGTCGCTGTCTGTTACCACCAGGGGCCACATGAGCGAATTGTAGCTCCCGAGGAACGCAAACAGCCCCACGGTGACGGCGGCGGGCTTGACCAGCGGCGTGGCTATCCACAACAGAAAACGCAAATGGCCGCAGCCGTCCACTTTGGCCGCGTCGAAAAACTCCGCGGGCAGCCCCATGAACGCCTGCCGCAGCAGGAATATCGAGAAGGCGTTGGCGCACCAAGGCACGATCAGCGCCAAGTAGGTGTCTTTCCAGCCCAGCGCGTTGATCAGCATGAAATTCGGGATGAGCGTCACTTCAAAGGGGACCATCATGGTCGCCAGAACAAGGCTGAAGAGCAGGTTCCGTCCCGGAAACTCGAGCCGGGCGAAAGCATACCCCGCAACCGTCGCGGTGACGATAACAGCCGCTGTAACGGAGAATGCCACCAGAAACGAGTTGTAGAAGTAGGTTCCGAATTGCGGCGCTTCGCGAAACATCACCACGAAATTTCCCCACATGGGGCGCTCGGGGAAAATGTCGAGACCGGCGGCAAGCGCCTCCGTTTCACTCTTCAGGGCGGTGGCGATCATCCAAACGAAGGGAAAGGCCGTCACCAGCGCACCGGCCGTCAACAGGGCGTATGTCGCCGCTTTTCGCATCATTCGTAGTGGACCCGCCTTCCCGCCACGCGCCACTGGACCGCCGTCATCACGACGATGCCGATAGCAAGCAGGGTGGCCACCGCCGCACCGTATCCAATGCGCCCGAATTCATAGAAGTTGGCGTAGATGTACACGGTCAGGTTTTGGGTAGTGTTCTGCGGGCCTCTCCCGTTGCCGGTCATGGCATAGAAGCTGTTGAACGCCTGAAACGCCTTGATGGTGCTCACCACAAGAAGGAAAAAGAGCGTTGGCGACAGGATAGGCAAGGTCACGGCGCGCGTGGCCTGCCACCATCCTGCCCCGTCGATGCGCGCCGCATCCTCGAGGTCGCGAGGGATAGCCGTAAGGCCGGCAAGAAATATCACCACCATAAACCCGCTCGAGTGCCAGATCTCGAACAGCATAATGCAGCACAGGGCGAGACTGGGGCCGACGTCTGCGCCAATGCGGCCATTGCTGATCACCCATAGCACTCCGCGCGATTCAAGAAGCCACGCTTGAGGCTCCCACCCAAGCCACTCGAGCATCGCGTTCACGGGGCCATCCTGAGGATGCAACAAGGCGGCCCACACGGTCGCGGCAGCTACCACGGCGGTGATGTACGGCAAGAAATACACGGTGCGGAAGAATCCGCGGCCGCGCCCAATGCGGAAAAGCAGCGAGGCGATGAGAAAACTCACGACCATGGTGACGGGAATGGTGCCGATAACGTAGTAGACGGTCACAAGGAGGCTCTTCCAGAAATCGGGCTCGGTCAATGCACGCGTGTAGTTGTCAAGGGCGATAAAGGGCCGCGGCGCACGTTTGAAATTGAATAAGCTGAGGTAAACGGCATAGAAAAGCGGCGCAATGCCGAAGGTCCCGAGAATCACGAGCACCGGAGAAAGAAGAAACAGGGCTAACGGCGTATCGCGCCACCGTTTGCCTCGAACGCCCTCGAAGAAACCGTCCATCCATGCGAGGACTTGGTCAAAACCTCGGATCAATGGCCTGTGCAGGGCCGCGAGCACCCCCACGCCAACGCCCGTCAGCAAAATTCGTGTCCACACCGTGCGAAATCCCTCAGTCCGGCGCGCACAACGCACGCCGAACCAATGCGAACTAACCTACGGGGTACGCCGCCATGATGTCAACATGCCGCGCGCGCGCTGAGGATGGTTTCGGTTCCCGTTGCGACGTGGCCGTTTTAGCCGCACAGGCCTGGAACCTCAATCGAGCATGCGACCCGTGGGAGCGGGCCACATGACCGGCGAGGGTGCCACTCCCACAACGTCGGTCCCACAACTGGGACAGGTCCTACGGCCAAGGCGCTTCCCGTCGGCGAATTTCGAGCCTGGTCTATCGTGTGCGACCGGAACGCAGCAATGGCTCGAGAATGTCCAGAGAACGCTCGATGGCCCCTTGATTGGCCAGGACAGCGGCACGACCCTTGCCGCCCAGACGAGCGCGCGCCTCCGGCTCGGTGAGAAGGCCTGCAAGCGTTTCCTGCAACCCGCCGGCGTCAACTTGCATCGCGCCCCCGCTTTCCAGAAGCGCCTTCGCGGGATCGATGAAGTTGCGCATATACGGGCCAAACACCGTGGGAATGCCCAGGGCGGCGGACTCGAGTGGATTGTGACCCTCGACTCCCGGATAGAAGCTTCCTCCGATAACCGCAACGGCCGCCATGGCATAAAACGCCGCCAGCTCCCCCATCACGTCGACAACAACGATGCGCTCTCCGGCGGGCGCGCGCCCTGCTTGCGTTTCGGAACGCAGCAGATACGGTTCGTCGAAAGCCGCACAGACATCGTGCACCCGTTCGAGATGGCGCGGCGCAACTACCAGGCAAAGGTCAGGAAAACGCGCGCGCAAGCCGGCCCAACACGTCGCGGCAAGCGTCTCGTCGCCTGTGCGCAGACTCCCAAAAACCACAACGGGGCGCCCGGGGAGAATGCCTGTCTGTTGCCGGAGGGCGTCTATCTGCGCCTCAGGGAACGCTGTCCGCACTCCGTCGAACTTGGTGTTTCCCGTGACATGAACGATTGACTCGCCGGCGCCCAACACGCGTATCCGCGCGGCATATTCCTCGTTTTGAGCGCATGCGGCGGAAAGCGCGGCGAAGATGGGCCGCCAGAATCGGGCTATGCGTTTGTAGCGGGTGAAATGTTTGTCGCTGATGCGTCCGTTTAGAAGGGCAACGGGTATCTTGCGCGCGCGGGCGATGCGAACCGCATTGGGCCACACCTCTGTCTCAAGCAGAACGAGAATACGAGGCGCCAGCCGGTCCAGGAAACGGCTGACCGACACGCGATGGTCGAAGGGAAACCAGGCAGTGGGAGTTCCCCCGGCGATGGCGTGGGCCTGCCGCCATCCGGACATCGTTGATGTCGTGAGAAGGAGCGGCGTATCGGGCCATCGCACGGCCATAGCCTCCAAGATAGGCCGCGCCGCGTTGACTTCCCCCATGCTGCACGCTTGCAGCCAGATCGGATGGTTCCCCAGACTTTCGGGAACGCGGGGAGCGAACCGCCGCAACAAGGGCCTGTACTTCGGGCAAGCGGCAAGATATACAGCGCCCGGGGCGGCGGCAAGCGTCGTCAAGACATCGTATGCAACGTGCGACAACATGAGACCCTGCGTAACACGGGCGGCCGCTGGCCTCGTGCCAGTTCGGCCGCCCGAAATCTGTAACCGGATTGTGCCGCGACTATCAGCTCGCAGGCTCGAAATACCGTGCCCCCGTCGGGTCCATAATGTCCACCGTAACGAAAATCAGCAGGCTGTTTTGGGACACCTGACGCGATTTCCCGCGGAAGAAGAAACCCAGCAGCGGAATATCGGCGAGATAAGGAAGACGTTCGTCTCCTTTCTGGGTCCGATCCGAAATCATGCCGCCCAACACAAGCGTATCCCCGTCATGCACGAGAACGTTGGTGTAGATTTCCTGTGTGGAAATCTGCGGGTAGTTTGTTGTCAGCTGGGTTTCCTGGCCGTCTTCATACGACGTGGTCGTATAGGTATCCTCGCCGACGTACGTGTCCACGTAAGGATTCAGCCACAGCCGCACAAGATCGGTACCGCACACCTGCGGAGTCACCGTCAGCGTGATGCCGAATTCATAGGTCTCGGGATAGATGTCCGTGCTCGTGAACGTCCGCCCCGTGCTGTAGAGTCCGCCTCCCTCTATATATTCCGTGATCCGTTCGGCATCGGTGATAAAAGTCCGCGATGTATAGTCGCGGATAACCGCGCGGCGCCGGCTCAGGGTCGTAATCTTGGGCGCGCTCAACAATTCCGTCTCACTCAGGCTGTCAAGAAAGTCGAATGTGACGCTCAACTCGTCGCCATCCGCATTGTCCGTAATCGTGCCGGTGAAATTGAAGCTGCCAGGAGGCCCCGGATTGGCCAAGGCATTCAGCAACCCCTGGGTGATGGTGTTGTTGATAACATTGGTCCCGTCGGGCCGCGTATAGAACGGAATGCTTTCCAGCACGCCGTCGCCATTTATGTCGTAATCGTAGGTCGTGTCTTCCAGGTCGTCGATGGAGCGTGTACGGCCGTTCTGATCCGAAGTGCTGAGATCCCACTCGAATCCGACCTTATCAAGGTCGGAAACGCTGACGGTCGCGAACTTGGCCTCAATCGAGACCTGCTTGGGCATAATATCGATCTGTTCGAGTTGGTCTTCGAGCAGATCGAGATTGCTGGTCGTATTCCGGGCCACCAACTGGTTGGTGGTTGGGTTGTAAATCATGTACGACAGCACGACGTCGGTTTGCGGCTCGATCACGGGAGGAACCATGTACTGGAGCATGGAAATGATGTTAGGGGCGCCCTCCAAAACCTCCACGCCGCCAGCAGCGGTTATTCCTTCACCTTGCGCACCTTCAGCACCGACAGCGGCGCCAGCCGCGCCAGCCGCTGCAGCCCCGCCGCGTCTAGCACCGGTTGTTGTTGTCGCGCCCACCCCTGTGAACCCAAGGATGATGGGCATCTCGGTATAACTCATATAACCGCCGCCGTAACCGCCGCCGCCATAACCGCCGCCCCCGCCGCCGCCGTAACGGCTGCTGCCGTAACGGCCTGCACCGCCGCCATAACCGCCGCCGCCGCGCCTGCCGCCGCCGCCGCCATACCGGCCGCCACCGCCACCATAGCCGCCGCCGCGCCCGCCGCCGCGCCTGCCGCCGCCGTAACCGCCGCCGCCGTAGGCCATGTCCGCAAAAGAGACCGGCTCTTCTTTAAGGCTGTAATAGCCACCACCGCCATAGCGGCCGCCGCCGCCGCGCCCGCCGCGCCCGCCGCGCATACCGCCGCCGCGCCCGCCGCGCATGCCGCCGCCGCCATAGCCGCCGCCGCCGTAACCGCCGCCGCGCCCGCCGCGCCCGCCCATGCCGCCGCCGTAACCGCCGCCGCCGTAACCGCCGCCGCCGTAGGGAGGCGGATCGATGTCAAGGTTCTCAGCACCAGCATTGATAAGCTCGTAATAGCGCGTCTCGAGTTTCTCGAAAGACTCGTTGCGGATCTTCTCCGGCGTGCTTATCCAGATAAAGTTCTCTTGCACCTCGAAAGCGAGGTTCAGTGAGCGCAGAAGGGCATTGAGGGCATCGCGCAAGCTGACGTCACGAAGATTGATATACGGCACGATGCCGTCGGTCACGGTTTCGTCTTCTTCTTGTTGTTGTACGGTTGTGGCCGGACCATACGGAGCGGTTGCTGCCGTCACGCCGGTGGGGCTGATCGCCCCACGCAAGCCGGTGGTCGTCTCCACATCGCCGCGACGGGCCGTTTGTCCCCTGCCCCTTGCTGCGGGAGGCTGTACGGCGCCATAGTAGGGGACGGCGCCATACGTGCCGGGCATGCCGGTCGTGGGCGCTCCGTAGGTTGTCGGCGCCGGAAGAGTATCTTGCGGCGGCTTGACAACGCGTGTATCCACGACGATGTTAATGGCCACGTATTCGGAAATGAACTCGATGATACGGTCGATATGCTCGCCTTCGAACTCGATCGAGACGGGGTTGTCCAGAGCGTCTTCGATCGCTGATGCCTTCGTCTCGACGACTTCAGGCTCTTCCTCGGTAACGTCGACGGGCACCTTGAACGGCTTGATGCCGCCTCCATCGGCTCCCTCGGGCAGGTTCTTCAGCCTTTCGACGTGTTCACGCCGCCGCTCAGCGTCGATTTCATTTTGTTTTTCGGCTTCTACTCGCCGGTTCTCGTACATGCCGACGGTGGCCTTTTGGAGCATTTCCTGAGCTTGGCGATGTTTAGGCTGGATGAGCAAGACCTCTTCATACCGTTTGACGGCCTCTTCATAGAGCTGATTCTCCATGTAGAATTGGGCTTCGTCCATGAGGTCCCGCGCGCGGCGAGTCTTGATTTCCTCGACGCTCAGCAACGTCTCCGCGCCCTCGGCAGGCTGGGCCTCTGACGGCCCCGGCGTGAGCGTCTCGACTTTGGGAACCGCATTCGGGTCGACGCCGGCGGCTTCGAGATTGAGCTTCGCCTCGCACTTCTGGGCCATTTGTCGCGCGAGCTCGAAATCTTCCTTCAACGCGAGGGCGCGTTCGAAGCTCTCGAGCGCTTCGCGGTACAGCCCCTGGTTGTACAGGGACACGCCTTCGCGATAGTGAAGTTGCTCGGGAGGAACGGTGGTTTGGTCGCCTTCCCCGGCCGTCGCAGCCGAAGGAACCGCGGGCGCCTCGACAACCTCCACGTCTCCGGCCTGCACTTCGGCTTTCGCCGCCTCGCCGCCAGCGTCAGCGTTGGCGCTTCCGGCCTGTGCGAATGCACCCGTGCACACCCACATTAACGCCAGACACACCCAGACCCATGTGGCGGCACTCATTCGCACGGCATCTTGCCGCTGCTTTTGCGTTTCCATTGCGCTCGCTTCCTCCCGCTAGAGTTCGCTAGATTATAGAACAACCCTTCCGGAGACTCAACGCGCCAAACTATACGTGAAAGACCGGCCGTGCTGCTCCGAAAAAATCTCTACCGTACCTGCTTCCGGATCGATGGACATCAGTTGATACGTCTCGAACTGTTCCCCTTCCGCATACCATTTACGGGTACGTGTCAGTATGTAGGCTCTGTACGTCCCGCTTTTCCACTCCTTAATATCCAGCAGCGTCAAGTTAGGCCGTTCCTGGCCGGTCGTCGGGCCGGTCCCGCTCGTGCTTGAAGCACTGAACGGATTGTCTTTCACAAGGGCATTAAAGGCTACCGGCGCCGGCGGCAGAGGATTGGCCGGAGGCATCGGGGGCCGCCCCTTATCCGCGGTCCATTCCTCGGGAAGGCTATTGGGATCAGCTATGCGCTTGGGCGGCATATGCTGTTTAAACTCCAAGGGCGCGTCTGCAGGATCCATGGTTCGCTGCGCGGTCTGGGCGCCGCTCTCCCGAAGCGTCCTGAGCCTTCCTTGCGGGCCCGTTCCTCCCCCCTCGAGGTCTTCACCTTCGCCTTCGACCGCGTCTTCGCCTTCAACCGCGCCTTCAGCTTCGCCCTCTTCGTCGGTTTCGCCCTCTTCCTCACCTAATCCCGGGCCTAATCCCGGTGTTCCCGGTTGTGATAGTGCTCCGCCCGGCGCGCCCGGCATCCGTGTCGCAGTCGTGGGATGTTTAGCGCGCTCACGAGCGGCTGCGGCGGCCTCCTCTTCCAAGGTTGTCGGGTTCATTACGGCATAGATGCGGTACACAAGGAACACAACCAGAATGGCCAGCACAAGCCGTTCCTTGTTTGCCCACGCCCAATCGCCGATTTTTCGAATGATTTCCACGCTTTACCCTGTCGTTTTCCCGTCTACCTTGCCCTGGTGAAGCGGCCCTGGGGCCGGTCAGAAGGGCAGATACCTCTTCCGGAACCGTTCCCACCATGTGGGCGGTCGTCTTCGGAACCTGTCTTCCATCTCTTCCTCTGATAACGGCCGCTCGCGGAGCATGCGCAAGAACTCTTCTTGCTGATTGCTGCGCGCATCCGCCTCGGCCAGGATAGCCTCGGGATTCTGTTGTTCGAGGGGCTTATACGTCGCCTGCGTGACAACCATCTGCACAAACAGAGGCGGATCGGTCCCCCCCAACAGGTCTTCATTCACAATACTGTAATAATCGATGCTCGCGTAGCGCTGGCGCGAGCTGATATCATCGATGAACTCCGCCAGTTTGCCCATTTTGATCACGAAGGAATATCCGACCGAGACGGCCGTAATACGCGCGGCAGGTTCGCGCGGCGGCCACATGTACATCGCATTGATCGCAATGGGATCGTACTCGAGGAGGAGCCGGATCATGGAACAGCCGATGGCAATCTCCCGGAGATAGTACTCCACCTCCTGCTTGGTCATTGCGGTGTTTTCGATCTGCGTGGTAGGCACATCGAAGTTCAAGGGAGGGAGGGTCAATCCCTTCTCGAGAGCCTCGGCGGTCAATTCCTCGAGCATGGCCTGGTATTGTTCGGCGTAATGGAATTTCGGCAAGGTATTCGTGGGGACCTCTTCGTAAACGATACGCCCCAGCCCGAACAATTCGCCGCGTGTTTCTATGGTATTGTACCAAGGCGTCAATTGAAGCGTCCACGCGGAAACCACGTCCTCGGGCACATAGCCGCCGTACCGTTCCTCCAATTCCTGGAGCTTGGCGCTGTACCCCATATACGTTTTCTTCTTCTCATCGAGCAACGCGGCCGTCGGCTTCAAATAGAACTGATAACCGCTGCCGATCACGGCCAACAGCAGGATGCCCGCGCCGATGAATATGACGTGTTCTTTCTTCATCAGCGGCTCCCTTCGTCTTCGTCTTCTTCACTGCTAGAACGGCCCAGACCGCGCAACCCCGCGCCCGGGGCAAAACCGCCTGGGACAAAACCGCTCGGTGTCCCCATGGTGCCGCTGCCGACCCGCCCCGCGCTGCCCACTTCCGTCGCCTGCAGGGGGGCGCCGCTTATCTGCGCAAGCATAACGAACGAGACCACGGTCTGGCTCCCTGCCACGGCCGCGGGCAACCCGGCTATCCCTCTTCCAAGCATGGCGGCGCTCACCTGGTTCACGCTGCGCTCGTCCAGGTACACCTCCACAAACTCGTCGCGCTCCTTCAAATCCGCCAAATAATCAAGTACCACGCCTTGGTCGGCGGCATACCCATGGATCTCGATTCCGTTGGGCAAAGACATACGGTCCACGATGGGCGCGTTGGGGTCCAGGCTGACATTCGCAGGCACCGGTCCTCCGGAATCGTCATCCCTTCTTCGGCTTTGGCCGCCCCCGGAGCGCCTTGGCTGCACGCTGCCGGTCACGCGCCTCGAGCTCGTCTCCTGGTCCCTTGCCTGTTCCCATGTGATGCCCGCAAATCCGGAACTCATGAGGCGCCGGACGAGCACTTCGTCAGCGTTGGCGCCCTCCTCGTCGTCGCGGGCCGCGGCGCGGGCCGCGGCCTGCCTCCGCCGGTCGCGGGCCGCCATGCCGCTCGTCAATCCACCCTGGGACCGGGTCGCAGTGGCGCCCATTCCCGTGCGCTCGCCCATGCCGGCTCGCGCCGTGGTGGTGGTCTCATCGATGAAGAGGGTCGTTGTGAAAACCTGGGTGAACCAGATCGGCTGCTTCTGCCGGGTATCGTTCAATGCGTTGAGATAAACCAGCCAGCGCTTGCGCCGGTCATAGAAGTTATCGATGCTGTCGATTCCGTTCTTGATCACGCGGATATAGCTTTGAGCCACGCTCAGCTTGTCGTCGAACTGGCATCGCGCACTGGGATCATCCACGAGTTTCGGGTCGTATTTTCCGATAACGTCGCGCGCCATATCCGTGTGTTTCTCGACTTCTTGGATCTTGTTCCGCATATCGGGGATGATCGTGGCGAAAATGGCCAGCACCACGGCCAGCGACGCCGCCCAATACAGGTATTGCTGTTTGCGGCGCGCCCCCTCGATAATTCGAGGCGGAATCAGGTTGACGCTGATCGGCACCTGGGCGCAGTTGCGCAACGCCAGTCCCAGGACAACGGCGGACTGTTCAGGATGTTCGTTTACGGATTGCGCGGCCGGGGTGATGGCGAGGCCCGTCAACGGTTGCGCGATGCGGACTTCCATATTCAATTGGCGCTGAAGATACGGAATGATGTTGCGCAGGCAGGCGCCTCCGCCCGTGATTACCACGCGCGACACCGGGCCGCCTCCAGGCTGCGAACGAAAATACGCGAAGGAACGGTTGATTTCCGTTACCAGACGGTTCAGCACCTGCCCGATAACTTCGCCGCCTTTGCCGTCGCGCTGGGGGTCTCCGGTGGGGGCAAAGCCGCGCTGACATTTCAGGCGTTCGGCCTCCTCGAAACTGATGCCAAAGGTGTTGCTAATCGCGCTGGTGACGTCGTTGCCGCCGAGATTCAGGCTGCGCGTAAACCGGAACTGCCCCTCGCGCTCGATGACGATGTCGCTGGTGCTTGCCCCCAAATCAATCATGGCGACGCATTCGCCCTTGACGCCGAACTCGCCCGTGGTCTTGAGCCAGTTGTACTCCGCGATGGGGCTGACGTCGATCACGCCGATGGCACGCTTCACCTTCTTGATGATGTCCAGGCGCTTGTCGACGACGTCCACTTTGATGGCGGCCATCAGGACTTCGTAGCCGCCAGCCTCGGTGCGCGACAGAATCTGATAATCGAGGGCGATCTGGTCTAATGAAAACGGGATCTGTTGCTGGATTTCGTAGCGGACGATCTGCGAAACCTTGTGCTCGGGGACCGGGGGAAGGGCGCGCGTCCGCGTGAATACCGATTGGCCGGGTACGCCAAAAACCGTTCTTCGCGCGCGGATCTTGGCTTCCTTCAACATCTCGTTGATGACTTCAACGATGCGTTCCTGGCGTTCGGGTTCGGGAGCCGACGGGAGGACACCAAGGTCCCGCTGCATGTATCGTGTCAGCTGAAAGCCAGTCTTCGTCCTGGTGAGCTCACACAGACGCACAGCACTGGACCCGATGTCCAGCACCAACCGTTTTTTCAGCCGCGAGCCTTTCAAGGAAGCCATTCGTTACAATCCGCCCTCTTTCGATTCACTGGCGGAAGCGCCGGCAACACAAAGGCCTTCCCGTTCCAGCACACAACCCGCCTCTTGCGCCGCCCGTGAAGGGGCGAATTTTGTGCCCCCTCATACTTGGCGAGACGCCATAAACCCTTACAAAGTATTGTAATAAACGGAACCGGATGTGTCAAGAATTAAATAAGCCTTGGCAATTGATTTCTGAGCAGCGGCTGGCCCTAGCGCCGGCCCCGTTTGTTCCACACGTCGATATCCATGACGCATCGGAAACCATACTCCTCGCGCGCCACATCCATCCGGTCGAAATGGCGCCTGGCACACCTCAAATCAAACGGTTCACTCTTGTACGAGCCGCCTCGCAGCACCTTGTAGATCTGCCCATATTCCTTGGTCACGTCCAGGTTGCCCGGATAGGCCTCATACCAGCTCGAGGTCCATTCCAGGGCATTTCCAGCCATGTCAGCGCAGCCATAGGGCGAATTGCCCCCAGGATACTGCCCGACCTCGCGCAGTTCAAGTGTGCCTGACGAGCCGGAATTACACAAGTGGCGGCCGAAATCTTCGCCCCAGGGGTAGGCCCTGCCGTCGGTTCCCCGGGCAGCTTTTTCCCACTCGAGTTCGGTCGGCAATCGCTTACCAATGGCCGCGGCATAGGCCGTGGCCAATTGGAAGGTAATGCCCGAGACCGGGAAATTCTCCTTCCCCTCCGGGAACGTGTGTCCCGGGACCACGGCCTTATACTGTTCGTTGGTCACTTCATACTTATCAATGAAAAAAGCCCCGAGATTCTCTTCGCGGCGGGGACGCTCATCGGGCGCGGCATTGTTTACGCCGCACACGAAGGGTCCGGCCGCGACAAGCACCATGCCGGGGGGCGCCTCGCCGACGTTCAGCTCGAAATGGACCGTCTGTGAGTCGTTGGGCCCGAGAATGATGGACCTCTCCGCCTCGACAAACCCTTTCACCTTCAACCCGACCACGTAGGTTCCCGGACGCAAGGTGAAAACGGACGGCGTTACGGAATCCTGAAGTTTCTTATTCAGAAGGATTTGCGCACGTTCGGGTTCGGAGGTCACCTCGAGGCGGGCAGGTTTGGGAGTCAACTTATGACTCACGGCGGTCAGCAGGTCTTCATGCACCATCACCGTATTCGCAAAGGGTTCATAATCCTCGAGTTGCAACGTGTACGCGATCTCGCCCACGGGCATTGACCGGCGCAGGATGGGTGTGGTGCCCAATTCCGTGCCATCGCCAAGGACCACTTTGGCCTTATCCGGTTGCGAGTCAATGCTGAACCAGCCCGTTCGGGCCTGCATCTCGATGACCACGCGCGCCTCGGCGCTGCGGGCAGGCACCACGGCATTGGTCATGGTATCGCGATACCCTTCCTTGGACAGCTGGATGAGGACGCGTCCGGGGGGCAGCCCCTCGATGGTCAAGGGAGTTTGCCCGCGCGGTTCCCCGTTGATAATCACGTAGACGCCGCTGACCGGGGTGGATTCAATGATGAGTTTTCCCCCGTGTTTTCCGCCGGTGCATCCACAGAGAAGCACAAGCAGCAATGCTGCTGCCGCAACACCCCGCTTCGCCAGCGGGGTACGTATGCTCTGCAGATGCCCGTTCATCCGCGCGCCCCCAACCTTGCGATCCCGGTTCGCGGCTACCCGTGCGCAACAATACGTGTCCGCGACGCTGCAAACACGTCCACATCGCGCCGCCCCGACGAAAGCAGCGCTAACTTGTCTGTAGGGTGCCGTCACGTACTTCCTTATACCATTAAAGCGCATCCGGACACATTCCGCAAGTCTTTGCGTCTGGAAGGTTAGCATACGCCCCGGCAGAACGTTGCAGACAAGACCCAAGAGGGTTGTTCGGCGGCTGGCCTGTCCCCCGCTGCTGCCCGTTTGCCAACCCCTTCACACCCTTCTCACGTTCACACGTTCTCGTCCCCCGCTGTGGCGGGGTCTCCTGACCCAGCCACTCTTTCGACCGGCAGGTCTCCAACATCCGGAAGAGATAGTGCCGCGAGGATGTGTGTGTACGCGCGTGTGCCGGTCTGCCGCTCTGCCGGTCTGCCGCTCGAACCGGTGCGCAGCCCTGGCGGGCTGCGGCGGTTCAGTGGCCGGCTGGGAAACCGGCCCTCCGCTGCGCGGGTAAGGGTCTGGCGGCTCATGTGGGTTGGGCAGATGTCCGTGCACGTTTCCTGGGAGGCGCGCGCCCAGGGACGCGCAAGGTTCGCGGGAGCGCTCGTCCCGGAGGAGGCGCGGAACACGAAGCGCCGCACAAAACGGCGGCGCTGGAACTCTTGGCGGCCGTCACCCGGGCGCGCCTCGTTGCGCGGCACGTGTGACGGCCGCCGATAGAGCTTATTCTTCTCTCAGGATGATCTGCTGTTTGCCTCGCTGGCGCTCGCGTTGCAGGTAGCCGCCCACGGTATCCGAGGTGTCGCGCACTACCTTGAACTGCACGCTCGCCGGAGTATTGTCGATGCGTTCGCCGTCATCCCGGGCGTGGTTGCCGTTTGCATCCCAGAAGGCCTGCGCGGTCAGCACATACGTCACCGAGTTCTGGCCAGGAGGCATATAGTCCAAGAACGGGTCGGCATCCGCAACCACATTCCACGGAAGCTGCAGCGTCTGGGTCTGGCCTGACGCTGTATAGTAAACCCACGGTCCAGCTGGATCTGGATCCGGAATTACGCCCTGATACAAAACGCCGCCGTCGCGCTGGAGGCTCCACTGCACGGCGATATCCTCGCCCTCGAGGCCGGGCGGAAGCGTGACGCCGATGGTGAACAGGCCTTCCACCCGCGGATCAGGAGTGTCAGGGTGCAACGCCACCATAGCCGCGGGACCGAAGCTCACGTCGCCATCCGCCTTATTGAGAGTTTGATACGCGTCCGGCGCATCTCCGTTATGCCACAGCTCGTGGGTGAGGGTGGTGTCGATCTCGCCGCCGCCGAGGTAGAACCGCACCCAGTTTCTCCGGTCGCGGCTTCCGGTGGGAGTGACCAGACCGCTTGCATCGAGCGTCAGATCGCCGGCCGGCCAGACCTCGTAGTTGCCGGCTTCGTCGACGCCGACCACGACGAGGAGGAACCAGTTTTCGGCGAGGCCGGCAGCGCGCAGCGTCTCGGCCAGACCGGGCGCCACATCGGCCAGTTGGGTGTCAGTGGTCCACGTGCTCCAATCGGTATAGGGCGTGTAGGTGCCGTCGATGAAATCGCTGTACCACAAGCGCCACAAGAACCGCGGCATTGCGTCTATATCTTGTGCCTCGGGGTCTTCCGTTGTGGGCCGGTCGAGGTACCAGTAGAACGGCAGCACGCTGATTTCCTCGCCGTCGATGTCGGGCAACAGAGTGGTCTCGGCCCGGGTCATCCACCACACGTGGAGCGTGTTGAGCGCGTCGCCGTCGTTGCGGGTCATTCTGGTCACATTGCCCGCCAGGTCCACCGCGGCAAAGCGCATGCCCATGTGCATGGCATCGCCCGTCGAGACCTTCGCATAGTCGAGGCCGGGAGTGCCGCCGTCACTGAAGGTCCATCGGGAGACCACCACGTCGTTCGCATAATCGACGGTTTGCGTGGGCAAATCGCGGTCAAACCCCGGATTGCCGAATGGC
>DAOLNV010000023.1:58388-65315 GCA_035416745.1 Candidatus Hydrogenedentota bacterium
GCCGAATGGCGCATAGACAAAGCTTGGCAAGAACGCGGGCAACGCGGACGACACTTCGTAGGTGTAGACCATCTCGCCGATGGCGGGAATGTAGGTGCTGTCGCTGAACACCGTGATCGTCGGCGGCTTCGTATGGTCGGTTACCACGACGGGGCCGGAGACGGTCTCGGGGAACCCCGCGACCTCGCGAGTCTGCGCCCCGGTGTAGTAATCGGTGTCGGTTACATTGCCCTGGATCACGTGCCGCTGTAAATCCCCCGGATCGAAATACCACGGCGGCGTGTCAAGAAACGCGAGGTACTGGCCGGCCGCGATGCCGGGTCCGATGGTGATGCTCAGATCTTCAACGGGATAGCTGTTCGACAGCGAACCGGGGTTGAAGAACGCCTGGACGCCGTCCCGCACCGGCGGCACGGGCGGCGCGAACGGGAGCGCGGGAAGAATCCCGTCAAACGGCCCGCCAGAAGGCGATGGCTCAACCCATGGGCGCCACGTAGCAGACGCTACAGGAGAGTACGGATGCGAAGTCCCGAACCCAAAGGGTATTGGCCCCTGCGCCGCATAGGGACCGGGGGCGTTGTTCAGCGTCATGATATCCGACGGCTGCGCAGGCGCGGTCGGAAGCACGAGCACCGGCCGCGGCGGGATGGTGTCGATCAGGCAATGGCGGCCGTTGATGGCCTGCTCGACGATCACGCCGCCGTCGGTCAGGTCAACGGGGTCGTCGCCCCAATACTCGCCTCCGCCAAGGGGGATCACGATGGCGGCATGGCCGTCAGCCAGATAGTCCCCCTGAGAAGGCCCGCCGCTGCCGTCCATATCCTCGATAAGCGTCGTGATGGGCGCGGCATTGGTGCCGAAATAGACGCCCTCGCCGTAGCTCTGGAGTTGGATTTCGATGCAGCGGGCGCGATTCGCCGGAATGTCGAGAGCGCCATTGGCGAACACCACGCCCTGAGGCACCAGGTAGATGCTGCCGGGCACAATGACGCCGTAGACGCGTATCTGCACCTGGAGCTCGCCGGCATCCATGGCGGGCACGGGGTCGGGTATCACCTCGGCATAGTACCAATACCGCATGTCAATGTCGGGGTTGCCGCCCATGAGTTCGTCGGCCCCGATGTCGGGCAGCCGCGGCTGACTCTCTTCTCCAGGTGGAGGTTCAGGCCATTCTCCGGTGCCTTGGACATTAAAGGGCTCGCCGAGGTCGGGCCGGGTTTCGAGTTCGTAGTCGGCCTCGGTGAACGGCCTTTCGATAAACTTGCCGGCCTTGTCGCGCACGGGATTCAGCTCGTTGCGGCCCCAGAGGGTGCCGTCGCCGACGACCTCGAGTTTGCCGCGCCACCACGGCTTGCTTGCGGGCGCGCCCTCGGGCAGCAGCATCGGGTCTTTGGCGATGCTGCCCGTGCCCGGGTTCACGTTCACATAGTCGCGGTAATTCAGATACACGTCATTGAACAGCAGGTCCGCGGCGGAAGGCTCCAGCATATCCTCGCTGTCAATCACGTAGAAGATATTGTCCGGATTGCTGGTGAGCATGCTGTCACCGACGGGAGCGGGCGGGCCCGGGTCGTCCACGTAGTTCGTGACCGTCACGACCACCTTGTAATGGTTGCCGGCCGTTGTCGGGTCGGGATACCCGTCAGGCTCCGCGGCCCCGGTCTGGTTATTGAGAAGGTCCAGGGTCGAGTCGGGCTCGGCATGGAGCAGCGGATCGAGCAAGGTCATGAAATCCGGCGCCCGAATCACGATCATGTTGGGCGACACGCTGAAATGGTATAGCACGACTGGCACCGTCGTGGGCACGGCGCTTGACTCGTCGGTGAACGAGAACGTCACGATGACGCGGTCATCGAAGTTGTAGCCCGTGATGGTGATGAACTGCTCGGGGTCCTGCATCAGTCCGGGCATCAGCGAAGTGTTCACGTAGATCTGGTTGGGCTCGATCTCGACGATCTTGGGCGGCCCGTCCATGATATACGTGAACCGTTCGGGTTCGGGTGCGCGCGCTTCGACCGGCGCGGGCTGGGTATTGCCCGCGGCGGTGATGGTCCACACCGAACTCACGTCGTAGGTGGCGGGCAGACCGAACGGCGCCGGAGGCGTTTTCACGCGGATATACCCGCTGTTATAGGCGGTAACCATCGATTCGACCGCTCCTATCCGCGCCATCGGATATTCGTCGATCGGGAAGTCGGCCCCTTCGATATTGAGCACGTCGCCGCCGCTGACCGGCCCCCAATGGACCGGTTCGGCGATGCGCCAGCCGCCGTTTACGGGCGGCGCGTCAACGTGATGCAGCGTAAGCGCGTTCGAGGTGTTGTCTTTGATCAGGAAACTGTTGTTGCTGGCATCAATGAGATATTGTCCGGCCAGCGAGCCCCAGCCGGGGTCGGGAACCGCGGTGAACTGTTCCGTGCCCGCGTTCCACGTGCCGCTGAGGCCCGAATCGATGGGATAAGCCCCGCGCACGATGCGCCAGGCCCCGCTCGACGGCGAGCCGCCGTACAGCGTCAGCATTTCGTCGGAATTGGTCTGGATCATGTACGCGTTGAACGCCGAATCGAGCAGATAGTGCCCGCCATACGCGCCGGGCTCCCATCCCGCTCCGGCTACCGTAAATGTTCCCGCGGCGCCGGCGCCGGCTACGCCCGACTCGACCGTCCTGGGCGACACGTTGGTCTTGATAATCCGCGGCAGGAATTCCCAGAAGATGATGCCGTCCACGACGACGTCTTCGTCGAGCTTCAGTCCGGTGCAGCCGTCGTAGGTGACGAGGGCCACGTCGACGGGGTTCACGTTGCCGGGGGAACTGGTCGGCACGCCGTACGACGCCACGTCGAACACGGTGAACACCGCCTCGAAGAACGAGATCACGGTGCACTCCGCCGCGGGGACGGTTCTCAGGCTCAACGCGTTGCCGGGCCACCGCAGCTCGACATCGGTCCACGGCCAAGTAGTAGGTGAACCATCTTCGGGGTCAGGCTTATGAGCCAGCCCGGAGCCCAGCACCCGCACCTGGAACTCCTCATCGGCCAGCGGGGCAGCCGGCACGGTGCGCGGATGCACCGCCCGAGCGTAGAGGCGCCAGGCCGAGCCGTCCGGCGGCACATAGACCCCGTCCTTCAGGGTCGAATACAGGGCATAGTTCACGGGATTGAACGCGCTCGTGGAACGCAGCACGACCGTGACGTCTCTCTGGCCGTACAGCCCCGCGGGCAGGCTGTCCAGCGAGAACTCGATGAAGGTTGCTCCAAAACCGCCCGGATCCGGAACGATGGAGGTAATGTCCGCCTCGGGAATCTGCTTGTTCTCGACGTAGACCCAGAAATCGTTCACGGCCCACGAATAGATGTACGAACTCGCCCCTGCCGACGTGGACGGCACAACGGTGAGGATGGCCCTGTTGTTCGCACAGTTCAGCGTAGCGCCAACCACTTCAAAGTACACGTCGGGATCGTTTATCCAGAAGAAGCGGGAGCTGGTGCGCTTGTAATCGTTCAGGGGGGCCGGGCCGTAGGTGTCCTGCAGGTCCGCGCTGCGCACGTTTTCGATCGCGACCGCCAGCCCGGCGGTGTTGAACGCGGGTACGTAGGGCATCCCGCCGGTACGGTCGATAAACGCGTTCGCGACGGTGATGTCGTCGGGGCGCGCAGGCAGCGCGAATTCGATGAACCGCTGCGTGTGTTTTACGTGCTGTTCGACGTTCTCGTTGGGCATGGCCACGCCGTCCGCCCCCGCGTCGCCCGGATTGTTGAGCGGATCGTCGATGGTGTAGGTGTTGCCCCCGAGATCGTCGAAGGTGATGCGGAGGCCGGCGTCAAAGCTGTCGCCGTACAGCGTGCGCGTCGTGAGCGCGGCGGAATTGATCAGCGCGCCCGAGTTGTAGTCGATAAAGTTCGACGGGGACCACTCGAATTCGTCGGTTGACAGGAACGGCAGCTCGGGGTCGTTGTCCAACAACGGGGTGCTGTCGGCGAAATACGTGAACCCGGTGGGCAAGATGTCGTACAGGCCGTTGGGATTGGTGATCTCGACGTCGTACGAGCCGCCTGCGCCGAACTCGGCGAGCGGCACCTGCACGTCGATGATCTTCCGCCAATCGCCTTCCGGAAGACCGCTGACAAGGGTGGAAACCGACGCGTACGGACACATCTCGCCGCCGATGCGCACCGTGCATCCGTCGGCGAGATTCCAGCCGAGAATGTCGATGCGGAAGATCTGTCCGGGGTCTGCGTCCGTGTTCAGGCGGCGGTAGAAATTGGGCATGACCTGCACGATATCGGGCCGGCTGCCCACGGTGGCCGTGGAATCTTCGCCGCGGTAGCGGTATTCGCGCATGTTCTCGTCGCCGGCGGGACTGTCGGTATGCGCGCCGGAGGGATAAAGATTGCGCACCAGCACGTCCATGGGGGCGCTGTTGTGAAAGATCGGATCATACCAACCGGGGGCAGCGGGCGCTTCCACGTGCAGCAGCGCCGACGACAGCCATGTGCGCTCGTTCGCCCGGAGGTCGCCCGGCCGCACGATGGACCACGCGCCGTCGACGAGGGCGGCGGTCGGGCCCGCAAGCGTGAGCGTATCGACCGTGTTGGACGTGATGAGCCAGCGGGTCCCGCCCTGCGCCAGGTAGTTGTCGCGGAACTGGTCCGGGATCCATACCGGCACGGGGTTGTATGGCGCGAAGGTGTTGGGCCCAACCACGCCGTTCGGACCCAAATCGCGGGTCATCCCGCCGTCGATGAGCCCGTTGCTGTTGAAATCCCACCATACCTCGCCGTCGACGTTGAACCGCACGCCTTCGACCAGCACCCAGTTGCCGCCCTCGGGCGGGCCGTGCGACGGGGTCACCAGGGTCACTTGAGGCTCTACGGCCGGGTCCTCGACGTAGGTGAACGCGTCCTGCAGGGTGTACGTGCGCTCGTCTTCGGTGCCGAACGCCCGCACGATATGCACATCGACCTTGCCCGGCGCGCTGTTGTACGACGGCGGAACAAGCCCCTCGAGACGGTCGGGAGCGCTCAGGGGATTGAACAGGACGGGGGGATTGTCCGCGCCGATGTCGCGCGGGCCGAAATACACCCGGGTATCGGCGCCGGCCTCGCTCAAGTTCTTCCCGTAAATGGCCGCGCTGGCCCCGCCGGTAATCACGTCCCACTCGGGGATGATGGCGATCCCGCCCGACCAGACCAGGCCGCCGCCGCTGGGTTCCAACGAGGCGGTAGCGTTCTTGTACACGATGCTGTTGCGGACGCGGGCATACTTGGGCGGCTCGGTGCCGCTGCTGACCGCCCAGCTCCGATTGACCCAGACGCCGTGCTGGCCGTTGCCAATGATTGCGCAATGAATAATATCGGTAAAGGTGCCTGGGGAGTCCGGATTGGTGTCGATATGCACGCCGTCGATGGCGTTGTCCGAGATGCTGCAGTTGATGAGCAGCGCCGACGCGTTGTTGCCCTCGATGGATACGCCATGATTGGGGTGCGCGTCCATCCAGCAGCGGTTGATGGTCGGGCGGTAGGGACTGGTATAGTCGCCCGCAATGCGGATGCCGTTGACGCCGCCTACCAGATGCAGCCCCTCGATGCGGGGACTGTAGAGTTTGGACGTGTCGTTTATGAAATTCGCGGTTGTGGTGCTGATGGTGATCACGTCCAGGCCGTTGCCGTCGAGGACGGGCTCGTAGACGTCCGACCCGCTGTACCGCGTGGAGCCGAGGATGCGCACATCGGCGTCGGCGGGCATGGTCACGCCGCCCGTCCACGGCAGACTGTTGTTGCGCGCCACGACCAGCACCGTGTACGGCTCGCCCGCGTCCCGCGAATAGGTGACGGCGTCGTTGATGGCCAGCTGTACGTCGCTGTAGGCCTCGGTCACGTCGGCCACGTACTGGCTCCAGTAGGGCGGGGCCTCGGTCACGTCCACCACGACGAGCTGGTTCGGGACGAGCTGCGCCGCCGCGGGCAACGCCGTGAGCATCGCCGCCAGGACCAGCCATCGGACACGCCGGTAGTGCGTCATGTCAGTCATAGACCCGTCTCCCGTCTCGCGGCGCGCGGGGCGGGCGCGTCCGCCGCGAGATAGTCGAGACATCTCTCGTTCGTCCGGCAGCGAACCGGGCCGCGCGGCCCGTGCGCCGCAATCGAGAGCGTTGTCGCGGTTTGTGTATGCTTAGCGCTCATAGATGGTCCGAACCTTCTTTTGAGCCGTCGTTACGAAATCGTTGCGCCAGTCGCGCTGGCCGTCGCCGTTCAAGTCTTCGACCGAGATATAACCGGACTCGGCCGTCACGTTGATCTCGAACACGTCCGAATGCGCCGTGATCAGGTTGGCCATGCGCCCATACCGCCCGACCCGTTCGAAGAACTCTGCTTGTGGATTGCCGGCGCTAGCGGCGGTGACCAGCGGCGGAGGAGCCGGGGCCCAGCTTTCCGGCGTCCCAAACGTCTCCGCGAAATAGGCCGCCACATCGCCCACCGACCGGTAGTAGCGCCCGTCTTCCCACACATAGCGGCCGCCGACGATGTTCGCGGCAAGGTCGCGCGCGGCAATTACCTCCGGAGAGCCCGGGCCGTAATTGTCGGTGTCGGCCAGGAACGTAAACGCTCCCGTTAAGGCGTCATACCCGGCCAGCACGCCGGGGATGCCCAACAGCGGATTGAACGCAGGGCTCGCCGGGTTAGACGGACCGCCGTTGGTGGGCATCATCTCGGCGGTGTTGATGTTGATGCGGCCGTGGGCGCGGGCGCGCGGCGCGAGCACCACCCGCGAGAACCGGTTGAGTTTGCCCGGGGCCGCCCAGTTCCGCAGGAACAGCGCGAGGTAGCTGTTCTCGACCTTCACCATCCCGTAGTGGATGACCCCCTCGGGATTGGGCACCGCGCCATACCGCATTCCGACGGATTCCTGGTTCTCGCCGCGAAGCAG